>NZ_CAWUDO010000044.1:0-67159 GCF_963920935.1 Nostoc sp. CCY 9925
CAATTTCCCCTGGCAGAGTGCTCAGTTGATTGAAGCTGAGGTCGAGGGATTGCAGGTTGGTGAGTTGTCCAATTTCCCCTGGCAGAGTGCTCAGTTGATTGAAGCTGAGGTCGAGGGATTGCAGGTTGGTGAGTTGTCCAATTTCCCCTGGCAGAGTGCTCAGTTGATTGAAGCTGAGGTCGAGGGATTGCAGGTTGGTGAGTTGTCCAATTTCCCCTGGCAGAGTGCTCAGTTGATTGTAGCTGAGGTCGAGGGATTGCAGGTTGGTGAGTTGTCCAATTTCCCCTGGCAGTGTGGTTAAGCCTTTGCCAAAAAGGTCTAATTTTGTTACCTTGTCTTTGGCAGCTTGTTTAATAATTTGCAGCAGTTCTTCGTTAGTCATTTGGGGTTTTACAGAGGTGATGCCTGACGACAAGTTGCAGCTTGGACGCGCAGCAGAGAAATTGAGTTAATTAATAATGTAGCCTGTATCAAGAATTGCATTGAGGCAATGTACGTTAGCGTACCTCGTCGTAGACATCGCCCCCTCCTGCTTCTCTAAACTCCACCTCAAAACCCGGCCATTCCGTCTCTAAACTCGAAGCTTGCACGTTTGAACGCCAACTGTTGAGTTAAAACAGCCACTGCTTGACCTTTGATCCTCGCGGTTGCACCTTTTATCCTCGCGGTTGCACCTTTTATCCTCGTGGTTGCACCTTTTATCCTCGCGGTTGCACCTTTTATCCTCGAAGTTGCACCTTTGATCCTCGCGGTTGCACCTTTTATCCTCGAAGTTGCACCTTTGATCCTCGCGATTGCACCTTTGATCCTCGTGGTTGCACCTTTGATCCTCGAAGTTGCACCTTTTATCCTCGCGGTTGCACCTTTTATCCTCGAAGTTGCACCTTTGAATGTCAATTGTCGAGTTCAAAAAGCAAAGGCGTATCCCGTCACAGAAATCGGTTTGTTTATTTTGAGAATTGGTGAATAGCGATGCCTGGGTTGGGCTGCGCCTACGCCTACTGTTGATGATGCAATACCACAAATTTCGTAATCATCTTATAGTAGTTGTAAAAATATAAAAAGTACTTAGTGATTATCTTCAACTTGATATTTTGGTAGTCTTTTGTTTAGGCTTTGATTTTCGGAAATTAACTTAATACTCCTATACAGCTATTTAATCAAGTAAATTCAAGAATATGTCTAATCCAGTTAAAGTATTTTTTTCCTACTCTCATAAAGATGAAGCATTGCGAGACGAGTTGGCAACTCATTTGATCCTGATGAAACGTCAAGGAATTATCGAAGCTTGGCACGATCGCGAAATTAGTGCTGGTACTGAATGGGCAAATGCGATCGATGACAATCTTGAAGTTGCAGACATCATTCTTTTACTGGTGAGTGCTAACTTTCTGGCTTCAGATTACTGCTATGACAAAGAAATGACACGAGCAATGGAGCGACACGAAACGCGACAAGCTCGTGTTATTCCTATTATTCTTAAGCCAACAGACTGGAATGGTGCGTCTTTTGGTAAGCTGCAAGCACTTCCTAAAAATGCTAAACCTGTGACAACCTGGCAAAACCAAGATGAGGCTTTTTTAAATGTCGCTCAAGGAATTCGCGCAGTAGTTGAAGAAATGGCGAAATCAAAAACTTCTTCCTCACCTGCTTCTCAAAATAGTACACCTACAACTTCCAACCCTCCTCAAACAAGTGGAGGATTAACAGATCGCCAACGTCGGAGATTGGAGCAAGAACGGGATTCAGTCCAAGAACAGTATGACCTTGTGAGCAAAAAATTAGGACTGCTGCGCCAAGCACGCGTCATTGAAACCGATGTCGCTACAAAATTCAAGCTAGAAGCGCAAATTCAGGAAAACGAAACAGAACAGAATAGATTAGATCGGCAGCTTGAGGAAATCGAGCAAAAGCTTTTGTAGTTTTCTTTTGTACAACATCGACAGAAGCGGGCGATGGGACTCGAACCCACGACGTTCACCTTGGGAAGGTGACATTCTACCACTGAATTACACCCGCGAGTACGTATTAGCAATCAACTTAATATTAACCTAGAGCATACCATTATTTATAGCTGTTTTCAATTGACTAAGATATACACTGTTTTCGCAACTGGCGATCGCTCTCAAAGCTCAGCAAAGCCGGAGACGCTTTGCCTCTGGTCGATGTCCAACGCCATACCGGAGTCATCAAAACCCTACACTGCGCCGATGAAAGTCAGTGTAGGATTCTCTGACCTAGAGAACAATGTCTTCACCTCGCTCAGTGAAACGAACCTCTTTAATATTCCATGCAGCATTACTTGTTAAGGTTTTGCGGACACTACCAAACAAAGCAAACTGTTCACAACTAGAAAGAGAAGCTATTTGGCGCTTAGACTCAGGAGATATCCGCAAATCAACTGTAGCAATGCCATTTTTGACGTTAACACGATACCCAGACAAGCTAAAGTCACTTGTATCTCGTTTTTCTATGATTTTACCCACTGCATTTGTTACTGGTTCCTCAGCTGGTACTGAAACCTTTTCTGGAATTAATTCTTGACATTGAACATCACTAGTGTAAATTGTGACGTTTGTAGTTTTGCTAACGGCAGTTTTAGAAGTTGATGAGGGAGGCGTATTTTCTCCAGTTGATTCTTGATTTGGAGATTTTTCTCTCAGTTGAGCAACACTAGGAATTTGGCTGGAAGTCCGAGATGATGGGCTGTTTGTGGGTGTTGGAATAGGTTCTGGGGATAATGTGCTGTTTGGTGTTGCGGTAGGGGATGGCGTTTGGCTATCAACATTATTAGTAGTGGGATTAGAATTACAGCTGCTCAGACCAAGAACAATTGTTACAGCGATCGCGGGTAAAAGATATCTCTTAGCTGTCTTCATAAATTTTGCTCAAAAGTTACATTACTGCTATGAACTTCAATATTGGTGGTATCAATTCCGTATAAATTTGTCAATTTTGAGCCAGTCTCTAAAGTGTCAACCTGGTATCTGTTAAGCTGCGATCGTGTCCCAAGGAACGAGGCCGATGGGACTAACGAGATCCCCGAACTTCTTAAGAAGTCGGGGATCTGAAACTTGCAATCTGAAAGATATCAAATACCATTGCTATAAAACCGTATAATAACTAAAATTACATCTTTCTGAAGGATCAACTTGGTAGCATCTCAATGGAGTTAGGTAGAATCCAAGAAGCTTAGACCGATGGATATTGTTCTTAAGAATGATGCAAATTAAGTATATTTCGGTAATTATTAGATAAAATAAACCAAATTTTAATACTTTTAAGGCAAAACAATGAATAGAGGCTCTCAACAAAAAACATTGAGAAGGCAAAACACAATTCTTGCTGCAAAAAATTTTTTAGCAGAAATGGCTAAAGATGCTAATTCAGAAGAATTGAGATTTATTGCTGATAATGTGGGTGAGATTGCACTATTTTGGCATTTGATTGAAAATCCAGAAGAAATTTCTTCGCTGGACTTGCAAGTATAGTCGAAGAGTTGTTTTGTCTGTTTCATCGGCTTAGCTTGAAAAAGGGAGTGCGGAGTGGCAAGTAGGTAATAGGGGTGAGGAGATTTTCATGCTTCTGAATTCAGAATTCTGAATTCTACCCTATTATCGAACTAAGCTAGTATTTGAGGAAAGCTGAGCTACCATCTCTGCGCGAGATGAAACATCAAGTTTGCGGAATATCCTCTTCAAAGCTTGCTTAACAGAATTTTCTGTAATCCAGAGAGTTGCACCAATTTCAGCATTAGTTAGTCCTTGTGCTACTAGTTCAGCAATTTGGATTTCACGTTGTGTTAAAGGATTAGTATTAAGAGAATTGAAGAGTGTTGATTGCAATTGTAATGTTGCACGCCAAGTTGAAATATGAAGACACAAGGCGTTCAAATCAGCTAATTCTTGTGCACTAAAGGCAGGAGTATTTCGAGTACGAGTCAGACCAATGGCGCCAATTAGGCGGCCATTACCAACAACTGGCCCAACCATCACATGATAGTGGTCAGAACGTGGGCAAATAATCTGCCATTCTCCAGGTGGTAACAATAATTCTTCGTGAACTACGGTGTGATGCTCAACTAAGTAGCGCAAAACTGGATTATGTTTCAAGGAAAACGCTAATCGTAGCACACGAGGAATATTTTTCTCAAATTGCCAAAGTTGATCGAAGAAAAATATACCCGAACGTTCAGCAGCGAAATAGTCACTAAATTTACTGATGACTTGCGATCGCAGTTCTTGTTCATCCCGAGCATGAGCGATCGCATCAAATAAAGATTGTAAAGAATTCACCATAATCTTAGCTGATAAGTGTACTCGTTCGAGGACTAGGCGCGGTCAGAATACAGACATTATTCTACCTGCATAACAATTGGAAGAATAAACATGTCCCAATACACACACAGCAATATACTTGTTGATACTCAGTGGGTCTTTGAACACCTGAATCACCCTAATATCCGTTTGATTCAAGCAGACATGAATCCAGAAACGTATAACACTGGACACATTCCCGGCGCTGTCTTTTGGAATATTACTACTGACATTCTACTACCTGATTACCGCATTAATTTTGACCCAGATATATGGCAAAAACTCTTGGAAAATTCTGGTATTACAAATCAGACCACTGTCATTACTTATGGTGATTTTGCTGCAACGGGCGGATTGTTATTTTGGCTTTTCAAAGTCTTTGGTCACAATGATGTGCGTGTTCTCAACGGTGGTTATCAAAAATGGCTGTCCGAAGGGCGTCCAGTAGCAATAGACTCACAACTTATTACACCAACTGAATATCAACCACAAACTCCTGATGCAAACTTGCGAGCATTTTTTGATGATGTACAGCAATCTATTGGCAAATCAGATACGGTTTTAGTCGATGTCCGCACACCTCAAGAATACAACGGTGAATGGTTTTTTATGCAGCCGCCTCAAGGAACAGAACGCGCAGGCCATATTCCTGGTGCAGTTTCTGTGTATTATGAGTTAGCTCTCAATGAAGATGGAACTTTTAAATCAGTTGAAGAATTGCAGACACTTTACAGCAGCAAAAATATCACTTCTGATAAAGAAGTAATTACTTATTGTGCTGTTGGCGGACGTTCAGCGCATACTTGGTTCGTTTTGAAATATTTACTTGGTTACTCAAAAGTCCGAAACTATGATGGCTCATGGAATGAATGGAGTCGGATTCCAAATATAGCTATTGAATAGTTATTAACATACAGTAGAATTCAGAAATCAGAATTAGAATATGCTCTGCTTAGCTACCAAACCTCAGGTGCTATTCCGCGCTGATTGATTCTGAATTTTGAATTCTTCGTCAACAAGAATAAAGCACATTTATATGTAGTATAAGAATTACGAATTAAAAAGCTTACAATTACGAACTATCTTAAGATTTTTTCTTTAGTCATGAACGTTGGTTGCTAGAGATTATTGGGAAATATAGAAATGAAGTCAACTTCAGATCCCTAGCTGGCAAATAATAAGACTATGGTTTGTAATCTGATTTCTGTAGATAAAGATACTTACGAATCACTGCAACAAGAATTAATAGAACTGCGTCAGGTAGTTGCCAGTTTAGAAGGCGCTAAGTCTTTAAATCCGCTAAAATCTAGCCAACAGCAGATTGATTTATTTATTGAATATATCCCTGCTGCAATCGCCATATTCGATCGGCAAATGCGCTATGTCCTGACGAGTCGCCGTTGGCGGGAAGATTATAATCTGAGCGATCGAGACATCATCGGTCGCTCTCATTGTGAAATCTTTCTAGATATTCCCCCGTATTGGCAGGAAATTTATCAACGTTGTTTGGCAGGAAGCATCCAGCAATCCGAAGAAAATATTTTCCCCCTTGGAGAGGGAACAATCCATTGGGTGAAATGGCAAATAAATCCTTGGTACAAAGACTCTGGTGAAATTGGGGGTATCATCATCTTCTCTGAAGTCATTACTGCTCATAAACAGCTAGAAGAAACTGCAATATGCGATCGTCAACAAGCCGCAGCTCAACTACAAGAGAAAGAGCAGTTCTTACGCGGTATTTATGATGGTGTCACTCAACCAATATTCGTGATCGATGTTCTAGATAACTATGAATTGCGTTATGCTGGCTGGAATTCAGCAACAGAAAAGATAATAGGAATTAGTAACGCAGAGGTCATTGGTAAAACTCCAGAATATGTGCATGGCAATGTTGAAGCTCTAGAAGTACGTCAGCGATTTCAAATCTGCATAGAAAGTGGTATTGGCATCAAGTATGAAGAATGTCTAACTTTCCAAGGTCAAGAAACTTGGTGGCTAACTACAATGAATCCTTTAAAAAATAGCGAAGGTCGAGTTTATCGACTGGTGGGAACAGCGTTAAATATTACAGAGCGGAAACGAGCCGAACAAGCACTCCAAGCTAGCCAGCACTTTATTCAACGCATTGCAGACTCTTCTCCTAATATTCTCTACATCTTCGATTTAGAACAACAGTGTAATGTTTATGCTAATCAAGAAATTGGCAAACTTCTTGGCTATTCTAATGAAGAAATTCAACAGATGGGAACGCAAATTTTACCCACAATTACTCATCTAGATGATTGGGAAAAAGTCGTAACTCACTTACAAAATTTTACTAAAGCCAAGGATGGTGAAATTTATGAATTTGAATTTCGGGTGAGACAAGCAAATGGAGAATGGTGCTGGCTATATACGAGAGAAACAGCGTTTAACCGTTCTGCTGATGGCAAAATCAACCAAATCCTTGGTGTTTCAACTGATATCACTGAGCGTAAACAAGCCGAAATACAATTACAACAACAAGCCCAAAATTTGGAAAACACCCTCCGCGAACTGCAACGTACCCAAAGCCAACTTATCCAAAGTGAGAAAATGTCTTCACTTGGGAATATGGTTGCGGGTGTTGCCCATGAAATTAACAATCCGGTTAATTTTATTCACGGTAATCTGATTCCAGCTAGTGAATACACTCAAGAATTGTTGCGTCTGCTAGAACTTTATCAACAACATTTTCCCTATCCTCCAGAAGAAATTCAAGCAGAAATCATAACTATTGACCTTGATTTTCTCAAAGAAGACCTTGTAAAACTCTTCCAGTCTATGACTGTAGGAACTCAAAGGATTCGTGAAATAGTTCTCTCGCTACGGAACTTTTCCCGCCTTGATGAAGCTGAATTTAAAGATGTAGATATCCATGAAGGTATCGAGAGTACTTTGATGATTCTGCACAACCGCTTGAAAGCTAAACCTAATCATCCAGAAATTTCTGTAATCAAAGAGTATGGGAAACTTCCTCTAATTGAATGTTATCCTGGTCAATTAAATCAAGTATTTATGAATCTTCTAGCTAATGCTATTGATTCCTTGGAACAATCATTTATCGGAGAACAAAGACAAATTCGTATTTGCACCGAAGTTTGTAATAACAAATGGGTAATAATCAGAATTGCAGATAATGGTTTAGGCATTTCCCAAGAAATACTTCCCAAACTTTTCGACCCTTTCTTTACTACTAAAGATGTCGGAAAAGGTACAGGACTAGGTTTATCCATCAGTTACCAAATTGTAGTAAACAAACATAGGGGAAATTTGTCTTGTAACTCAATACCTGGACAAGGAGCAGAATTTGTAATTAAAATTCCCATCAGTCAGTTATAAAACAAAATTCAAGACTCAGAATTCAGAATAAATAGATCGACGCAAATAAAGCTAACAAAAGCCTGATTGCCTATTCCCTACTGCCCACTCCCCACTCTTTGCCTATGTAGATTGGTTCAAAAATCAAACCGGATTGCTATAGTTAAGTTAACTCTAGAGGCAAGGAAGTAATGTTACTTGAACTCAACCAACTAATTGTACCTGTTGGTCATCAGTTGTTGATTAAAGGTATATCCTGGTCAGAATACAAAAATATTTTGGCATAATTGGGTGAAAATCGCAGTTTTCACATATTTTACAGTTAGAAATTAATATTCTAATTAATGAAAAATATATAAAATCTAATAATAGTCGTATTTTCCCTAGTTTAGCTATCACTCAAGTCATTCCTGAATATTTTAAGAGGTGTAAAACTGATGGGAAAAATGCAACTATGAAAGTATTTCGTGCTTGGGTGAAAAAGCAAACATGATTTATACACGCACAGATGTCAAGGCGCAAAGATGGAGATATTTTTATTCTCTAGTGCCTATTGCCTATTGCCTGTTCCCTGTTCCCCGCCTCTACGAGTAATATCATGTCCGCATAATTAATTATGATTCCCCCAGTCATTGCACCCCAAAGAGCCAAAGCTGCGCTTTGTCTCCCCTAAGAGCAAGCTCTTAGGGGATTAAGGGGTGGGGTTCTTCAGGTTTAATAAGTAATCAAGCAGACATGATATCATTCGTCCGTGAGATTGGTAATATGCTTAACAAAAGAATACTCTATCTACTTGACTTTCCACTTAACTGGAAAGTTTAGTATAAGTATAGAAGTTGTATTTACTATAAAAGTAGGTAAGTATGTTAGCTGAAGAACAACCAAAATTGATTGGTTCAGTTGCTAAGGAAAGCAGTGTACCAATTAAAACTATTCGCTACTATGAAGAACTTGGTCTACTGAAATCATCAGGTAGAACCGAAGGTGGATTTAGATTGTTTAATGCTGATATTTTAGCTCGCTTGCGCTTTATTAAACGCGCTCAAAGTCTGGGTTTAACCTTATCAGAAATTAAAGAATTTTTGGATGTTCATGATGGCGGTGAATTACCCTGTAAACACATAAAAACTAAGCTAGAAGATAAGGTAAAAGCTATTGATGAGCAAATTCAGCAATTGCTGATTTTAAGGCAAGATTTAGAAGGGCTACTTTCAGGTTGGGAAATAAAACCTGAAAATTCTTATCAAACAATTTGTCCTATTATTGAATTCTGAAACTGTTATTCCTCCTGTACTCTGTCTTGAAAAGTTCTGATGGCCGCAAGCCAGCGCACCCGCAGGGTGCGCTGAAAGCGTTCTCGCAGGGTAGACGCAGAAGCGTCTACAGGGACAATACGATCGATTACACATTAACCTCGATCTGAACGTGAACATATCGCCTGAAGGTCATGACCGCTCTGTTATACCTGGGATTATCCTGGGCTATTCTAGACCCCTTGGCTACCCACGCCGCTTTGACCATACTTTTGTCGCAGAAGTGGGAGGACGCGCTAGCGAGGAAACAGAAGAAGGAGCTATAGTTTCTGCGGGAGTTAGTTTGGGTCAGCAGGTAGGACACCAAAGTGTGCTGGTTCTTGGTTTAAAAGGTGATATTGGCGGTGGTGATGGTGAGCGCAGCCAATTGCGTTTAGTTGCTGGCTACTCCGTAGCTTTTTGATAACATTAACACAGTCATCAAAGCGATCGCTTTTTTTAAGTAGGTGGGTAGTAAAAACTGGAACTAATTGCCAGTTCTACTTTTAGATTAAAACAGCGATCGCCAAATACAAGACATATTGCCAGGTGACTAACCCTGAGTAACTGTTATACCCTATTTTAGGAGTATAAAATTTTATGAATCACCTAGTATTAACCCTAGTGGTTTTGTTTTAAATGGTAACTTTCTTCTAGAAGACGAATGACTAAGAGACGACAATTTTTAAAAGGAGTAGCAGCACTTTCTAGCTTGTCTTTAACAAGTTGCGGTTGGAGGCTAGCCCAAGTACGTGCTAATTCTACTACTTCCGGTCGAAGTGACCAACTTTATATCTATACTTGGACACAATATACTGACAAACAATTACTAAAAACTTTTAACACTCAAACTGGCATAAAAGTGCTGGCGGATGTGTATGATTCTAACGATGTGATGCTGGCTAAGTTGCAAGCTGGAGGTGGTAGCGCTTACAGCATTATCTACCCATCTGATTATATGGTACAGAAGATGGTAGATAAAGGTTTATTAATAGAAATCAATCACGATCGCCTCATCGGTCTAGAAAATTTATTTCCCCGCTTTTCTAATCCTATATATGACCCCGATAATCGTTATAGTATACCTTTTAATTGGGGCACAACAGGTTTTATTTATAATTCTGAAAAAATCAAAGAACCACCAGAAGACTGGGATTATCTTTGGCGAAACCAAGACAAGCTTACTAAGCGGATGACTTTGCTCAATGATGTCCGAGAGGTGATGGGTGCAGTATTGCGGATGCTAGGTTATTCTTATAATTCCAAAAATGAATTAGAACTCAAACAAGCTTATGATAAATTGAAGGTGCTAAAACCTGCGATCGCTGCTTTTGATACAGATGCTTGGCAAAATCAAATTCTTGGAGGAGATTTAGTTTTAGCAATGTGTTATTCAGCAGATGCTGTGAAAATCTCTAAAGAAAATCCCAAACTCAAATATGTGATTCCTCGCAGCGGTTCTTCATTATGGACAGACACTATTGTAATTCCTAAAACAGCCCCAAATTCAGATGGAGCCTATGCTTGGATTAATATGATTTTGCAACCAGAAGTAGCAGCCGAAATCAGTCAACGCCTCAATATTGCTACACCTAATAGTACTGGATTCGAGCAATTGCCAAAAACAATAAAGAACAATCCTAATTTGTTTCCCCCAGAGTCACTTTTAGCAAATTGTGAGCGTATCAGTCCTGTAGGAGAATTTGAAGAAGTTTACGATCGCTACTGGACTCAATTAACCAGCAGCTAATTCAATTTTGGATTTTAGACTTTCCTGCGGAAGGCTACGCTCAGTCGAAGGATTTTGGATTTTAGATTTTTTACTCAGTCCAAAATTAGTTTCTATTTAATTTAAAATTTTAGATTTTTTACCTATAGAAAATCCAAAATTACTACGATTAGGAGTTAGGAATGATCGATATTGAAACAAGTGATATTTATGAAAAAGAAGAATTGCATCGTCCGCCAGGAAGTTGGCTGCAACCTTTAGTGTTGCTTGCACCGTCGGGAATTTGGTTATTACTTTTGTTAGTACTGCCAAGTTTGATAATTTTCGAGTTAAGTTTGGTTGCAGACATTCGACCAGGAGATGTTGTTAATCCGGATGGATTTAAAAACTACATCCGAATATTCGACCCCCTTTACTTACAAGTAATCGTGCGATCGCTATTTTTAGCTTTTGGCACTACAATCATTTGTTTAATTTTAGGGTTTCCTGTAGCTTATTGGATTGCTGTGGTTGCACCGAAGCGTTGGCGAAATTTGCTACTATTAGGCTTTGTTTTGCCTTTGTGGACTTCTTCTTTACTTCGTTCTTATGCTTGGATTACAATTCTTCGTCCTAGTGGTTTATTGAATAGTTTGTTAAGTTATTTCGGCTTGCCTACTTTGGAATTACTTAATACAAGTCCGGCTGTATTAATTGGTATGAGCTACAGCTTGTTACCGTATATGGTTTTAATTTTATATGCCTCTCTCGAAAAGCTAGATCAGCGTTTGTTAGAAGCAGCAGCAGATTTAGGTGCAAATCCTGTGGAAGCTTTTTTCCAAGTAACTGTACCCCAAATTTTTCCGGGAATTGCTGCTGGTTCCATGCTTGTATTCATCACAGGCTTGGGGGATTTTATCGACCCAGAATTACTTGGTGGTGCTTCTAGTATGACGGCGGCGCGATTAGTTTACAATCAGTTTCTGGGAGCTACTCAAAATTGGGGATTTGGTTCAGCTTTGAGTATGACGTTAATTTTAATTGTGAGTGTTGCGATCGCTTTTTTAATTAAGTTTGGTGAAGCTATACCCAAACGCTAATCTTTTCATCAGTCACCTATAATAAGGGCATCGAACGCCAGCGAGACAAAGGTTATGCTTTCACCCGATCTCAAAAATGCGTTACCAACTACTGACGAACTTCCCTGTTCAGACGATACACCAGTGGATAACGAAGACCAAAATTTTTTGCCCAACATTTTACTTTTCTTACTCAACTCTATTTGGGCAAATCGTATGGATTGGTACTTTGGGGTAGATATGGGAGTCTATCACACTACAGGAGTACATCCTAGAGTTCCTGTAGTCCCAGATGCTTTTTTGAGCCTGGGAGTAGAACGAAAAAAAGGTGGTAAATCTCGCAAAAGTTACGCTGTTTGGGAAGAAAATTGGGTAGTTCCAATACTGACATTAGAAATGTTATCTCACACCCCAGGAGGTGAATACGACGAAAAGCTAGATATATATAAAAAACTCGGTGTATTGTACTACGTAATTTATAACCCTGAGTTTTGGCGGCGCGACCAACATCAACCATTTGAAGTGTATAAATTAATAGGTGCAAGCTACCAACTACAAATAGGTGAACCTTATTTCATGCCAGAAATTGGGTTAGGTATTGGACGACACCAAGCTGTAATTGCCGGGATACAACAAGAGTTCTTATCTTGGTATGATGAGCGAGGAAATCGGTATTTGACAGACGCAGAACAAGCACAACAAGAACGAATCAGGGCTGAACAGTTAGCCGAGTATTTACGTTCTCTAGGTGTAGATCCAAATAATCTACCTGGTAATTAAGGCGATCGCGTCTCAAGGGTTGATACACTTGGTAGGTAGATAATTCTTGTCTCTTCAATCTTATATCACTTAACTTCAACTCTCACTGATAACTGACTGCTAGCACCCAATTAAAATAAGATTAATTTTAATGATTTGCTACCAGAAGTAAATGGTTTGAATTATCTGTACTACTGTTAATCAAATTATTAATTTTTGAGAGAAACTCATGCTCTAAATAAGGCTTAGTTAAGTAACCATTTGCACCCAATTCTTTCGCTAGTTGGCGATGTTTTTCAGCACTGCGAGAAGTGAGAATCACCACAGGCATTTTTGCAAAATTTGGATGTTGACGTAAATTAGTTAAAAACTCAAAACCATTCATTCTTGGCATCTCTAAATCAGAGATGACAACTTGAATTTCTGGATGTAACTGCAACTTTTCTAAAGCTTCTACCCCATTTTGGGCTTGTATTACTTGATAACCAGATTTTTGCAGAGTTAGAGAAATAGTTTGCCGCAGACTAATGGCATCATCAACTACTAAAATAACTTTTGGTGTTTGATTATTTGACTCTAAAGAATAGCTAGATTGGGTTTCTATAGTATCTGCGTCAGTAGATGGAGCTAGTAATGGTGTAGAAGAAAAGGTTTGTGTTGATGATATCGGCAAAGATTTTTTATTTGAGGAAGAAGCTGTTGGTAGCCCCGTGATATCAAGTGTTGTTTGTTGTATATCGCCAGACTCTATCAGCAATAAAGCATCAATTACTAAAATGAGGTTACCACTAGCTAAGCTACTACAACCATAAATATATTTTGGCGGTGCGATCGCATTTCCTAAAGGTCTGATTACCAGTTCTTGTTCACCAATTATTTGCTCAACTTCTAAAGCAAACATTCCTTGATTTCGCCGCAGCAAAAGTACTGGATTTTTAGTGATATTTGCATCATGATTATTTGATGTATTGTATGGAGTAGCACCATTAAATAATGAACCATGATAAGAAATTAACTCTGAAAGTTGCCGCAGGCTGACCATAGTTTCATCCTGGTCTACATTCCAATGCAAAACTTTTTTACCTTCAATTTCTTTAATCTGGTCATCAGAGGGAATCAATATTTTTTCGATGCTGTTCAAAAGTAAGGCATAAACAACGCCTTTAGCTTGAACTAGCATTAGTTTTTCAGTAGTCATAGAAAAAGGAATTTTAAGTAGGAATGTTGTTCCTTGGTTGGGTAAAGATTCAACTGAAACTGAACCATTGAGTGCATTCATCTGAGTACGCACAATATCTAATCCCATACCGCGTCCAGAGATTTCACTCACTTTCTTAGCAGTGGAAAATCCCGGTGAAAATATCAAATCTAAAAGTTCGGGTTCTGTGAGATTATAAGCATAGCTTCTGGCTTTATCTTCACTTTGGATGTGATAAAGTTCAACAGCTTTTCTGCGAATGCTTTCTAAATTCAAACCTTGTCCGTCATCCCGAATTTCGATAACAGTTTGGCTACCTTGATGATACGCGCAGATTTCAATTAATCCTCGTTCTGGTTTACCAAACTCCCGCCGAATGTGTGGAGGTTCAATACCGTGGTCAAAAGCATTACGTACTAAGTGCAACAAGGGATCGTAGAGTTTTTCGGCGATCGCTTTATCAACTAGTACTTCTGTTCCACAAAGTTTCAATTCTACAAGTTTGGCATAAACATTCCCCAATTGATTTACCATATGGGGGAAGCGGTTCAGGATATTGCCCAAAGGCAACATTCGTGCTTCTACTAAGTTATCTATAATATTCAGAGTTAAATTTTCTTTACTACCACTGATTTGAGCAGCTTGAGTTACAAGCAAGTCAAGAGATTCTGTGGTTTCTTGTAGTTGGAGTGTCTCTTCTATTGCTTCATGCAATGTCATCTGAAATTCTGTATATACATCCATTTCCAGAGAGTCAAACTTCACTGCAAAATTTGGCGTTTGTTGTGAAGCAAAATTTTGCATTTGTAATGGTAAATCACGTAATTCATTTAAAATTGTTTGTTGTTTAGCAAGTCGCTGCATTAATCGCTCAATTATTTCTTGGATTTGTTCATCTTGCAAAGCCCGCTGCTTTTGAGAAATCAGCAATTCTCCTGCTAAATAATTCAGGTTTTGCAATTTATCTGTATCTACTCGAATAAAAGAAGGTTGACGAGAATTTTTATTTTGAAAATGATGTGATTTATCTTCTATTTCCTGGTGATTAGGATTAAGTTGAGATGAATCAGCAATAGTTTCAATAATTGCTTGTGGAATATCTATCTGTTTTAAAGAGTCTCCAGTCTGGGTAACCACAACTTCAGTAGCAACGTCTTGAGCAGGTTCTTCTCCCCATATTACTTCTAAAAGGTTATCGCTGGTTTCAGAAGATGCAAATTTAGATACTTCTTTAAGAACTAGCAACGTTTGTAACTTGGGACTATCAAGCCAATTTTTTTCTTTGCTAGTGACAGGGGGATAGTTTTTATATTTTTTTGCTAATGTATAAATCTTGTTTTGCAAGATTTTAATTACAGAAAGGTAATTGTCAGATTTTTCAATATAATTTTGAAATTTGGCAACTGCAAACAAAATGATTAAAATGATACCATTCCGATAGATACAAAGGCTTTGGCTATCTTCTTCCTCTTGGACAAAAGCTAGGAATTTTGTGAGCCAATTGTCAATATAATCGAGCAGGTTTTTTCTGGATGATGTAGGAATGAGTAAGGACAAACTAACTTCTGATGCTGGTATTCGCATCTGATGATTAAACCAACCAAAAATGTAACGAATTACTTTTAAATAAAACTTGGCAGTTGTTGGTTTTACAGATTCATTGTTATTATTTTCTGATGTGGTTAAAAACTGATAGAATTGTTCTTCATTAAAGATAATCGTCTCAGAACATGAATAGTTTTCTAATTCTTCAGATACTTGATTATTTGCTACTATTGTGATTTTTTGTAAACTAGGAGAAGCTTGTCCACCAGAAGTGCGATCACCAGCTAATACCAATTGTTGTGCTTGTTGCAAATCTCCAAGGGCGATTTCTGCTATTTGCTGCACCTGAGTGGGGTTTGCTTGCAGCGCTGACAGAATTGTTTGGGAAATTTCACCCAAGCCAGGTAAATTTAGAGATTCTGCTAAGCCGATAAATACCTCAGCTTGAGATTGTAAAAATTCAATAAATTCGGCATTATTTGGTGGATTATTAATAGCTTCAGCAATACTGTTTAGACGTTGCTGTACTCCTACTTCAAAAACAGACTGTACAATATCAAATCCCAATTCTTCAGAAGTGGGAATATGAGTTTCAGCACCAAACGCATCACCCAGTTTTTCTTGCAGTTGTGCAAAAACTGAACTCGAACGTTGGAGTAGTTCTTCATCATTAACAGTACTTCCGATTAGCTCGGTATTTAATGCTATGCTCAGACATTCATAAGCTTGGATTAAAAGTGTTTGTAATTCAGCATCAACTACCACACTTGGGTTATATAAAGCCTTAAATACATCTTCTAAAAAATGAGCGATCGTTTTAATAAGTTCCAGCCCAACATTAGCAGCGCCACCTTTAAGTGTATGAGTAGCTCGCATTAAATTATGAATTTTTGCAGTGCTATATCCTTCCGATAAGCTAAATAATTCTTGCTCAATAATCTGTACTAGTTCCGGGGCTTCTGCTAGAAAATATATGTATCCTTGTTCGCGAATTGAAGTGTCAGTAATCATAATGAGGGAGTGGGGAATGGGGAGTGGAGACATGGGATTGGGGGTGAGGAGTGGGGACATGAGATTGGGGAGTGGCTAATATTCAAATTCCCTACTCCCTATTCCCTATTCCCTATTCCCTATTCCCTATTTAACTTACTTTGAATTTACTTGCGGTCGTTAATAACTCTTGCGCCATCCCTGATAATTCTTGAAAGACAGTAGCAATTTCTTGAGATTCAGCAAAAGTTTTATTGGCAATCTCGGCGACATCTTGCATTGATGCGGTTACTGTTACAGATTGCGTCATTTGTTGTTGAGTTGCTGCGGTAATTCGCTCGATTAACTGACTAATTTCAGCAGTTGCAGAAACGATCGCATTTAAGTTTTGGCGAGTTTCACTTACGAGATTTGTGCCTTCCACTACCTGCTGAATACCAGTTTCCATCGCGACTGCAACTTCCCCGGTTTCTGTTTGAATCTCCTGGACTAATTTTTCAATTTCGATGGTTGCTGCTGCTGACTGGCGAGATAGAGAACGCACTTCATCAGCTACAACTGCAAATCCTTTGCCATATTCACCCGCACGGGTGGCTTCAATGGCTGCATTCAAAGCCAGGACGTTTGTCTGGGTGGCAAAATTACCAATCAAATTCACGACTTTGGAGATTTTTTGGGAGGATTCACTCAGACGTTTAATCTTTTTGCTGGTTTGGGCGACGGTTTCACGAATTCCTTGAATAGCTTTGACAGTCAAGTTCATCGCCGTATCGCCAGACTCTACAGTTTGATTGGCTTGTTGTACCGCTACTTGCACTAACTGGGCGTTGGCCACCACAGCTTGAGTAGAGTCCACCATCTGTTTAATCTCGCCCAAAGCTGCGGTCATTTCTTCAGATTGAAGTTGCGCTGAATTGGTCAGTCCCGTCAGTGAAGCATCGCTATTGCTGGAAGTTTGGGCAACTTTTTGGGCTGCTGCCTGTACTTGAATAACTATTTGCCGTAGTGCTTGTAGAGTATTATTGTAGGCGTCTGCGATGGTGCCTAATTCATCTTCTGTAATTGGTGCGCGTACTGTTAAATCGCCGTTGAGTGCTGGTCTAAGAGCTGTTAAAAGTTGAATCGATCTTTGTTGGAGTAATTCCTTAGCTGCTTTGTCGCGTGCTGCTGCTTCTGCTAATTTTGTTGACTGCGTTTGTAGCTGTTGCAAGTATTCAGTTTGTTGTAATGCTAGCCCAAACTGGCTACCAATGCGTGCTAACAAAGTGACTTCCGATTGTTCCCAATCACGAGTTCCAGAATTTTGATAAGCTGCTAGCAAACCCCACAATTTTTCTCCAGCAAATACAGGCACAATCACATAAGCTTTAACTTCAAACTGTTCTAAAATTTCAATATGGCAAGGAGAATGACCTACTTTATAGATATCATTGACGATAAAGTTTTCACCTTGGGCATATCGACCCCCCTGAGTTTCTTGTAAATGGGTATCTTCCCAAACAGTTTTGATATCAGGGCCTACAAGTTTTACCCAATTATGACCCACCGACTCAGCTACAAATTCGCCACTCCAGTTGGTATTAAAGCGATAGACACCGACGCGATCGCATCGTAGCAATTGGCGTACTTCATGAGTAGCTATTTTAAATATTTCTTCTACTTCTAAAGATTGTCGAATGCGGTTGACTATCTTTGTAACTGATTTTTCTTGTTCGGCGAACTGAGTTAGTTGTTGAGATTTCACTCGCAGTTGTTCCATATATTCTGCTTGTGATATTGCTACACCAAATTGCAAGCCAATCTGAATTAAAAAGTTAACTTCCCAAGGCTGCCAATCACGAGAACCGGAATTTTGATAAGCTGCTAACAATCCCCACAATTTTTCTCCAGAAAATACAGGGACAATCACATAAGCTCTAACTTCAAATTGCTCTAACATCTCAACATGGCAAGGAGAATGACCCACTTGATAGATGTCATGAGCAACAAAGCTTTCACCTCTGGTATATCGTCCGCCCTGGTTTTCTTGCATGTAAGTATCTGCCCAGATAGTTCTAATACCAGGTCCTACTAATTTTGTCCATGCATTACCTACTGACTCGGCAACAAATTCACCACTCCAGTCGGGATTGAAACGAAAAACCACAACGCGATCGCATTTTAATAATTGCCGTACTTCTTGAGTAGTTGTTTTGAAAACGCTTTCTATATCTAAGGATTGTCGAATGCGGTTGACTGTCTTAGTTACAGTTTTCTCTTGTTCAACTATCTGAGAGAGTTGCTCAGATTTTGTCTGTACTTGTTCGAGGTATTCTCCTTGGGTGATAGCCACACCAAATTGCAAACCAATTTGATTCAAAAAGCTTTCTTCCCAAGGTTGCCAATCACGAGGGCCAGAATTTTGATAAGCTGCCAGCAAGCCCCATAATTTTTCTCCAGAAAATATGGGCGCAATGATGTAAGCCATCATTTGAAATTGCTCTAAAATATCAATGTGACATTGAGCATGTCCAGTTTGATAAATGTCTTTGACTACAAAAGTTTCACCTTTGGCGTAACGTCCTCCTTGGGTTTCTTGCAAGTGGGTATCTTCCCAAACCATTTTAAAATCAGGCCCTACCATTCTTACCCAACCATTGCCCACTGATTCCGAGACAAACTCGCCACTCCAGTCAGGTTTAAAGCGATAAACACCCACGCGATCGCATTTTAATAGTTGGCGGATTTCTTGAGTGGTTGCTTGGAAAAGTTTATCGACATTTGGTATCCGCAGAATCTTATCGATAACCTTAGCTGCTGATTTCTTGGCTTGTGTCTGCTGTTGCAGTTCTTTTTCAAATTCAAAGTTGTGCAATCTGTAGGTTAATTCCCTGGCAATTTGATACAGTAAGCTAATTTCACCCTCTTGCCATTGCCTGGGAGATGAGCAATTATTTACTGCTAATAATCCCCAAACTTTACCTTCTACTAAAATTGGTAAACTCAAACTAGCTTTGATTTGAAATTTTTCTAGCAGTTGCTTTTGATGGGGTGTAAGTTGTATTTTATTGGTATCATCAATAGCAACAGACTCTAAATAATCTTGATTTGTATATAAACCAAAAACAATCCCAGGAATATTTTCGCCTAGAGTCGGTGTCCAACCTAGTGTTCGAGATTCTGCTAATACATTACCTGATTCTAGGGAAGTAAACTGATAAATTAAAGCGCGATCGCAGTTAATTTTTTCTCTAATTTGTGTTACAGTAATCTTAAGTAGACTATTAAAATCCGTAGCTTGTCGCATGTGAATTGCGATATCGTGCAACTGTCGGCGCCAAGTTTTAAATTCTTGAGCGATCGCATTTAATAAAGAAATTTCATCACTAGGAATATTGGCTACACTAGGATTACCATTCTGATTTTCTACTTCAGAAATTAAATGCTCGTTCTCAGAGTTATTGTGATACAAAAATGTCATTGAATCTACCTCACAACTTGTTATGAATAATAATTGGATAATTGGAATTTAAAATCGATTTGGTATTTTGTTGTTACCAAGTTTTTAATTTTGAACTCCCCAAATAGGAGCTTGGATAATCGTTATTGCATCCAAATTAAACATCATGTTCTTTGCTTCATTAATAAAGTAACCCTGCAAAAAAGGTGAAATTTTAGGATAAAATAATTCCGCACTTGGGGGTTTTATTTGGTTAGTATCCAGCCATTCAATATCGATAAGTTGTCGTACCAATAGCCCCAAATACTTACTTTCATTTTCTAGAACAATCGCCATCATTTTTGAGAGTAAATTTGAGCCTTGAGAAATCGGGGGATAACCTAACATTGCGTCTAAATCTACTAACCAAAGCATCTCACCACGCCAGTTATAGATACCCAAGACGCAACTCGGCATCTGAGGAACCCCACATATTTCTGGCAATGATACTTGCACAACTTCTGTGATATGTTCTAATGAAATTACAGCTGTATCCTTTACTCCCAAATTAAAACTTAAAAACTTTTTCTTGGTTTCCAACGTTAGCAATCCTTTGTTATTGATAATTTTTGTTCAACCACGATTTGCACATACAGTTTTAGATTATATGGGTGGTAAATTAAAACTAGTGACTTTTATTATGATTGGGTTTAAAAAATTAATTATTAATTAATCGCTTAAGAGTTACTAGTAATTCATCTCGATCAATTGGTTTGGATAAATATCCTTCAGCACCCAACATATTACCCCAAATTTTATCGACATCGCTATTTTTAGTAGAACAAAAAACCACAGGAATTTTACTGGTATTGGGGTTATTTTTTAGTTCACGGCAAATTTCAAAGCCACTTTTACCAGGTAAAATGACATCAAGAAATATTAAATCAGGCTTATTTTTATTGATTTTATCTTGAGCTTCTTCACTACTTGTGGCACTAATTACAGAATAACCTGCCTGTTGTAAGTAACGGCTGATTATTTCCATATCAGTTAAGCCATCTTCAACAACTAAAACAGTATTCATGGCAACTACCTATTAGATCTTTCTCAGAATGTAAACACAACTGAACAATAAAGCCAAACAATTTTGAATTTTAGATTTGCAATTTTAGATTTACTGTACCTATTTTTAGGACACAAATTAGGGATTTTATATTTTTAAGTGAATCCAAAATCTAAAATTGACACGCTTAAATTAGACATCCAAATCCTATAGTATTTGTGGACAAAGATATGGAAGGGCCTAGATACGGGCATACTAAACCCTTTGACGCAACCAATATTTCACAACTCAAATAGAATTGCTATAAATACAAAAACTTGTATTGATCTAATTTTGATTCAAGCTTTATATATCAACCTCAGAAAAAGTACGTAACAAACATAACTTATACGATTTATTTGTGAGGCTGCGCCAAACTATTTTAACTTATTTATTTGTGTTCTTCTCTAACAAGACGCTGCGCGAATGCGTCCTTTACGGTTCGTTTTTCTTTGTTGTACTTATGGTTTAGCGCATCTTCATACAGAATTAGTATTAATACTTTTTTGGCAATATAAAATAGGTTACATTATTAATGATTCAGAAATTAAAACTCACATTATGTATGGCTATTAAATGAAGAAATTAGTTAAAGTCTCTATCAAATTTTTGATGCAGAAGAATACAGAATCCAAAAGTAAAACAGAGTTAATATCTGGTTTTGGGATTTAAATTGTGTATTTAATTAACTTGAAATCTGTTGTATCGTGTTTGCCTAAGCAGTTCTAATAAAAATTTTTGTGCTTTCGAGCATAAATATCAAGAAGAAGTTTTTAAATACAATTAGATACAGTTTGAAACCGCATCTAATTGTATTTTTAAATTGTAGATTCTGACTTTTTATTCATCAACTCAGGAAAATTATTCTCACTGAGGGTGGTAAATCTGTAGCTGGTAAGAAATTTTGTTATGGATAGTCCTAATTAACGTTATAATCTTGATAAATCGAATTTAGAATTTCATCAAATCATCTTTAGATGAAGATTAATCATCAAGAAAAATTACTAATTTGCTGATTAAAAACCTCTACATTCGATTTACTTTTGTCAATGGATACACTCGGTGTCGGTAAATATTTTCGTACTATACCTATTACCTTATCAGCCACTACAGGTTTAGTGAGAAAATCTGTAGAACCGACTACTTTGGCACGAACTCTATCTAAAAGACCATCACTGCCTGTTAATATAATTACTGGCGTATTGGCAAAAGCGGATATTCGTCGCAACTGAGTGCAGATTTCGTAACCACTAGCGACTGGCATAATCAAATCCAAGAAAATCAAATCTGGTTTATCTTGAATCAGGGTTGGTAGAGCTTGTACTGCATCTTCAATTTTGACAAATCTTAGTCCATGAGAAGTAATAATTTCCTCTAGCATTTTACAAACCTGCGGACTATCATCCACACAGGCTACTAATGGAATATTGGGCTTTTTTGGCTGTGGGGTGACAGCCTTATTGTTAACCTCACTCACTACTAAAGGCAAGTCAGGTACTTCCACCAATTCAATGATTCCCTTAAGAATATAAGGAAGCAGCGAACGACTCAGCGGTAGTACACTTTGCTTCATTTTCACGGCTAAATCTCGCAGAGTGAATTTACCGTTGATTAAATTGACAAAGTTTTTGTAAACAGATGGACTTACTATTTGCTGGAGTTGTTCTGGTCTTCGGAGAACGGGTGCTAAATCAGGAGAAAAATTTGCTAAACCTGCTTCTGACCAACTTTTCCACGAGTCTTGCATATGTTTGACAGACATTTCTGCACTCGTGAAGTTCATTGGTGTTTCTAAGATAACTTCTTGGCTACGATTGCAACTGATAGAAGCAAAATTTGCTTGCAGAGCTAGGTCAAATAATAGTTCTGCTATGGTGTTTTCAGCAATAGATTGAATCTGTTCCCTCTGGATTTTCTGTTTTTTATGTAAGATTTCTATTAGGCGATAATCCCAGTAATCTATTGATACGTCTTGGGATCGCAACTGCAATTTATCAATTTCAATCTGGGGACAATTTTGAGCCATGTGTCTACGCCAGCGTCGAAAGGGATGAGTTCCTCCTGTTGCCCAAACTATGCGTCCCAAGCGATAGTAAAAAGTCCATTGGCTGCCCTTTGAACTTTTAATATTTAATTTGCCATTGTATTGCAGTTGAGTACAAGTTTTAAATTCATTCACTAAGTTATTTGAAACTATCACTTCCGGGTGGGCCATATTTTGTTCCTTTTATTAAAAAGCTAGCTCTTGAAAAACCCACACTAGCTATATAGTGGTCAGCAGATATGTCAATAAATGCAAATATATTTATTACATAGCAGACTAAATCAAAATTATTAAAAACAAGGTAAATGAAGAGTATAGTAACAGTTTTGGTAGTAAATAATTTATTTAGCAGAGGTTTACGATCGCCATACTTAATTTTTCTGCTGATATTTCATCACTCAACTAGGTTGCTATAGTCTACATCACTAAAATCCATTCAGTATTAATAGATCATTGTAAGGATTTTCATACAAATCTCTATCCGTACAAGTTCTGAATTATTTTTGAAAAAAATTGCAGTTTCTATTCCAGACATTTTTCATATTGATTCTGAATCTCAATAAATATAATAAGAAATATTGATAATAATAAATAAATATTAATTTATTATTAAGAGTCTACGATCGCTGTTGGTTTATAGCTCATATTTTGCAGCTATTCTAACAATTAGAAATAGCAATCGAGCAATTGTTATGGTGTGGGCACTGCCTACCGTTCGCTACAACTCTGATTTTTATTTTGTAAACAGTGCCCGCTCTGGGGATTATTAGGAATAATGCAAGATGTATGTAGAGTATGCAGCAATTGTTAGGGTTGGTTGTGGTTTTTATAGCTGACAACAGCTGCCCTAAGATTACCTTGGTACTGAGAAAGAAGCCGATCGCCCTCGTCTTTTTCTAAACCAGTCCAGTGCATTAATAGGGCTAGCTTCACCCATTTGCCACTACGTTCTAATAAAAAACCAGCAGCTTCCCGACTTAAACCTGTGAGGTCTTGCAAAATTCGCAAAGCGCGATCACGTAACTTTTGATTTGTCACCGCCACATCCACCATGCGATTGCCGTAAACTTTGCCCAGCTTGACCATCACTCCAGTGGAAAGGATATTTAAAGCCAACTTCGTAGCTGTACCAGCTTTGAGGCGAGTTGAGCCAGCGACGATTTCTGGCCCTGTTAATAGGCGAATGTCAATATCGGCATCGAAGCTAACTTGTTCAGCTGGAACACAGGCGATAAAAATAGTAGCGGCTCCCCGCTGACGAGCTGCATTCAAAGCACCGTGGACATATGGCGTTGTCCCACCAGCGGTGATGCCAACTACCACATCTAGCTGTGTAATGTGGCGCCCTGCGATCGCAGTTTCACCATCTTCGATGCTGTCTTCTAAATCCTCAGAACTGCGTAGCAGCGCACCAGCACCACCAGCGATAATTCCCTGTACCAACTCTGGAGGCGTACAAAAAGTAGGGGGACACTCCGCAGCATCTAATACCCCTAACCTACCACTTGTACCCGCACCAATATAAAACAAGCGTCCTCCGTGATGCAAACGCTCTGCGGTACATTCAATTGCTCGTGCTAACTCAACTTTCGCCGCTGCAACTGCGGCGACTGCCTTTTGGTCTTCGTTATTAAACAGCTCTACCAATTCCAAAGAACTCAACTGGTCTAAGTTGAGACTGTTAGGATTTACTAGCTCGGTTAAAAGATGCCCGCGTTCCTGTAAGTTTGTCATTTGTCCTTTGTCATTAGTGATTAGTCCAATGCCCCATGCCCAATTACAATAATCCTTCCAATTGGCGACGAATTTTGTCTAGTTCAGAGTTAGATAATTCTGGTTCTTCTGGTGGCAGTTGGTTGGTATCTAAGGAGTTCTCAGGAGTATCCTCTTTGTGGGCATCTGGTTGCCAGTCGGTTTCTTCAACGTTAACTTCTGGGGGAGTGACAACTGAATTGCTGTTTTCTGGGATGATTTCCCAGTCATATCCGGCACTTTCGCAAAATTCCTGGATTTCCTCAGCATCAATCGCCTCTGGTGTAGGTGCGGGGAAATCTTGAGCTTCCAGCATCAGGGCGTAGCGCGTGGCGTCGTCTTCTGACTCGAACATCAGAATTGTATTGCGTAGCTCGCCGCCGTGGGCATCGCCCTTCCGAATCGTGTGAATCCCCTCATTTTCTGTTCGAGCATTAAACATTAACACAAAAACACGCATAAACGTAATTATCTATTATTTTCAGATCTACGATCTATTTATATTAAAGTTCTAGGTTGTGCATCAGGGAAAGTCACACTTACAATTTTCACTTTATTCAGATTTTCCTGAAAGCGCCAACATCATTCAGCATAAGTATTGGATCGAGTAAATGCCGTAACTTAACCCATGAGGTCTTGGGTTTAGTTAACGTATCCTGGAAATGGCATACTGAATCAATGTGCCAGTTAATGCTTGTGTGTCCTCGCTGCATCCGGCAATTAATACAGTGATAAGGAAATGACTAAATCTCCCAATCAAGATCGTTACTCCCCTTCCCCTATTTATAAGCGTCTGTGGTTGCTGGTATTGAGTCGCGGTGGCATTGCTTTGGGGGGAATTTTGCTGATTGGAATTGTCGGTGGTATTTGGCGGTTGTGGATTTTTGTCCAAAAAGAGTTAACGCCCTTGGCACAACAAAGTTTGACTACAACACTCAACCGTCCAGTCCAACTCGGAAAAGTCACACAATTTTCCTTGACGGGAGTGGAGTTTGGTGCATCAGCTATCCCTGCGACACCCACAGATCCAGATCGAGCCACAGTTGAAGCTGTGGAGGTGACTTTTGACCTCTTACAGTTAATTTTTAACCGCCACCTGAAGCTAGATGTCACCTTAGTCAATCCAGATATTTACATTGAACAGGATGACCAAGGGCGCTGGGTTGCCACTAACATCGCATCCTCAGGTGAAGCCGGCGTTATTAAAACTGATTTAGACAAGCTGCGGTTTCGCAATGCCAAGCTGGCTTTAATGCCGCAGAATAGGGATGGGGAGCAGGGGAGCAGAGGAGCAGAGGAGCAGAGGAGCAGAGGGGTAGAGGGGCAGGGGGGCAGAGGGGAAACTTCTAAGTCAGAACTCAGCGCTCAGAACTCTCCCGTATCATTTTCCCAACTCAACGGATCTGCTCAACTCTTAGCAAACAACCAGTTGATCGAGTTGGAAGTCGGGGGTCAAGCAGACAATGGTGGTAGTATTTCGATTCAGGGACAGACGCGTTCTAAGGTATTAGCAGGGAATTTACGGTTGCGAGTACAAGATTTCCTGGCTGCGGATATTACTCGCCTAATTGAGTTGCCAGTTAATTTACAAGCGGGTCGAGTCAATGGTGACTTGTTGGTGCAATTGACACCAAAACAGCCGACTTTATTGTTTGGCAGTGCTGCTGTACAAGGGGTAACGGTTGAATTGCCGAAAGTGCCGCAACTGTTGAGCAATAGCCAAGGAAACCTCCGCTTCCAGGGAACCCAATTGCAGTTAGATGATGTTACTAGTAACTATGGCAAAATTCCCCTGATAGCTAGGGGAATCATTGACACTCAAGCAGGGTTCAACTTGGCAGCGCGTGTAAATGCGGTGAGTTTGGCGAATGCACTAAGTACTCTCAAGGTAAAACTACCTGTCCCGGTAGCTGGACAAATACAAGCAGATTTGCAGATTACTGGATCGACTAAAGAACCAATTCTCTCAGGCAAAGTTACCACGATCCAAACTGCCCGGATTGATAAACTGGACTTTAATAGTATTAGTAGTAAATTTGAGCTTGTTACTAGTTCTTCTTTAATTACTCTCAAAGATATTCAAGGGTTCGCAAAAGTCGGTGGTCAGATTACAGGCGGTGGCACAATTGCAATTGGTAAAAATCCGCGACTGGATTTGAATTTCGCTGCTTCGAATGTTCCAGGGGATGCGATCGCTAAAGTTTACGAAACAACACCCAATTTCCAAATTGGTAATCTCTTTGCTACAGCCCAACTATTCGGGGCTGCTACCAATGTCCAAACTGTGGTAAAATTTCAAGCCCCCAACGGAACTTATCCCGGAACTGGCGAAGTGGCGTTCTCCTCTGGAGTTGCCGCAGGCATCGCTCCAAACCGTACCGTCTCTTTCCGCAATGTAGCTCTGAATGTAGGTGGTGGTAAAGTCCGGGCAACTGGTAGTTACGCCAATGAGCGTTGGCAAGCTGTTGCTGTGGCCTCTGGGGTGCAGGTGCAACGTTTTGTAGATGCAAATCAACTGCAAAATGTCTCTTTGGCAGGCGCACAGTTCAATGGCCGTCTCATCCTCTCAGGCAGCACAGCACCATTTGAAATTGCTACAATTCGCACTCAGGGTGCAGGAGTGACAATTGGTGGCGGCACAGTTGCAGTTTCTAATATACGACTCCAAGACCAAAATTTCTCTGCTCAACTTGTAGCTAATAATGTGCGTTTGGGACAAATATTGAAACAGTCTCCGCCAGCATTAAATAATCCTTTGGCGGGTACGTTCCAAATCGCAGGCAACAGAGATAATTTCAGCCTGAAAACTCTCCGTGGCAGTGGTGAAGGTCGTCTTGCCATTGGCGGTGGTACAGTTACAGCCAAAAATATCCAACTTGTTAATGGTTTATATCAGGCGCAAGTCCAAGCAAAGAATGTGCCTGTGCAGCAGTTGGCAGCAGTACCAAAGCAGTTTCAAGGTGCATTAACTGGTCAAGTGGATGTGGCAGGTTCTGTCGAGTCTTTCCAACTGCAAGCCATCCAAGCCAGCGGTCAAGCACGGATAAATGTTGGGCGGGGAACAATCACAGCCTCTAGTATCCAACTTGTTAATGGCGCATATCAGGCGCAAATCCAGGCCAAGAATGTACCTGTGCGGCAGTTGGCAGCAGTACCACCGCAGTTTCAAGGAGCCTTAACTGGTCAGTTCAACGTCGCCGGATTAGTTGATTCTTTTGAACCAAAAGCAATTCAAGCCAACGGTCAGGCGCTGATAAATGTTGGCGGTGGGACGATCGCAGCTTCTAATATCCAAGTCGGTAATGGTCTATACCAGACACAAGTTCAGGCAAATAACGTACCGTTGCAGCAGTTGGCAGCAGTACCACCGCAGTTTCGAGGAACGTTAACTGGTCAAGTCAACGTGGCGGGGTCTGTTGAGTCATTCCAACCACAAACAATCCAAGCCGTTGGTCAGGGACGAATAAATCTTGCAGGTGGAACGATCGCAGCTTCTAATATTCAACTAGCCAATGGTCGCTATCAAGGAATTATTGATGCTTCCGGTGTGGAACTAAATCGGTTAAATCAGCAATTGCGGGGTCAATTTGGCGGCAAGTTGCAATTAGCTGGCACACTGGCGTCGTCTCAATTAGCTGATGTACGTGCTGCTGGACAGGTGCAATTATCCCAAGGTATTCCTGGGTTTGAGCGACCACTGACAGCTGCGATCGCTTGGAATGGTCAAAGGCTGACCATTGAGCAAGCAACTGCCCCTGGTTTAAATGTTACTGGTAACATATTAGCCAATGCCAAACAACCAGGGATACCGGAAATTACTGCCCTAAATCTCAACGTCCAAGCCGAGAATTACGACTTAAAACAGTTACCAATCAATCTTCCAAATCAGGTTGCGGTAGCGGGGAGAGTCGATTTTAACGGACAAATTACTGGCAAGCTACCTTTGCCAAATGTAGTCGGGCAAATTAATTTACGAGACTTTGTTGTTCAAGATATTGCTTTTGAGCCGCTGTTAACTGGGAATATTAACTCAGGACAGGGACGTGGGTTGAATTTAAATTTGGCAGGAAATAGGGATCGCTTTGCTTTTAATTTAGATGCCAATAATCGCCCGAAATCCTTTTTAGTAAAATGGCAGGAAGCATCGGCATCAGGTAATGTTCAAGGAAATGATTGGACACTTAAAGTCGCAAACTTCCCCTTACAAATATTGAATTTGACTCCGCCAGCAATTACTCGCTTGGGTACTGGAAAAATAACTGGATTGTTAACAGGGGATTTGCTGTTTAATCAGCAGACATTTGCAACAACCGGAAATTTAGCGATCGCCAACCCAGAAATTGGCCGGGTAAAAGGCGATCGTTTAGCAGCTCAATTCCGTTACAGCAATGGTAAAGCTACACTTACTAGTAGCCAATTTATCAAAGGTAACAGTAGTTATGCTGCTGTTGGTACTTTTGCTCAAACTCCTCAAGGGCCACAACTACAAGGTAGACTCAATGTCAACCAGGGCAAAATTGAAGATGTTCTCGCTGTAGCACAGGTATTTGATTTACAGGATTTGCAAGGTGGTTCAGACCAAAGCTACGGCACAGCAGCGGATCTGACCACGAGTTCCCAAGGCTGGCCAAGTCAGCCGTTATTGACCCAACTCCAGCGATTTTCTGAAATTGAAGCCTTGGTAGCAGAAGAGGAACAACAGCGACTCGATTCCAGTCCCATACCAGATTTAGCTGACTTAAAAGGCACTTTCAACGGAGAAGTGGCTCTAAATACAGGCGACAGCAATGGATTGGCAGTGCAATTTAATTTGAATGGAGAAAACTTTGCCTGGGGTAAAAAGGAAGAACGCAGTCGTTATTATACTGCCGAAAAATTGATTGCCGAAGGCAACTTTGAAAACGGTGTTTTGAGTTTGCGACCTTTAAGAATCGAGTCTCAGAACAGGCTGATTGCCTTCACAGGTAATATTGGCGGTGATGAACAATCTGGTCAGTTGCGGGTGAATAATTTTCCGGTACAAGTATTGAATAATTTTGTCAAATTGCCAGTTGGCATTACAGGTAATGTCAACGCCACAGCAGCTTTAGCAGGCAGTATTGCTAATCCTCAAGCCAGAGGGGAATTGCAAATCACAGAAGGAACACTAAATCAGAACCCAATACAGTTAGCAACGGCAAGTTTCAGCTATGCCAACGGACGCTTAAACTTTGGTAGTACTGTTGCAGTTACCGGGCCACAACCTGTGGATATTACTGGTAGCATACCTTATAAATTACCTTTTGCAACGGTGGCACCAGACAGCGACCAAATCAGTTTGGATATGAAGTTAGAAAACGAAGGATTAGGACTGTTAAACGCATTGACTAATCAAGTGGTGTTTGAGAAAGGTGAAGGACAAGTAGACCTGAAGGTGCGCGGAACATTGCAACAACCAGAGGTAGATGGAATTGCCACTGTTAACAATGCTACTTTTTCAGCCCAAGCTTTGCCGGGTAAGCTCAGACGTGTTACAGGTAAAGTGCTATTTAATTTTGACCGCATCTTAGTAGAAAATCTTCAGGGTAGATTTAGCCGAGGGAAGGTGGAAGTTGCTGGAGAAATTCCTATCTTTAATAATGAAAAAGTGACTATCAACAATCCTCTGACGATTAATCTCGAACAGTTAGCACTGAATCTCAAAGGACTTTACCAAGGAGGCGCTAGCGGTAATTTGCAGATTACTGGTTCTGCCCTCAACCCTCTAATAGGCGGTAGAGTAGATTTATTTGACGGTCAGGTATTGCTGGCAGAATCTACTGACACCACTACATCTGCAAATGATAGTGGTCTTGGTTTATCATCCACAAAAGCCAATAAGCAGAATCAAGCGCAAATTGGCAATGGGATGGGAAATGCATCGGCTCAACCCTTGCCGTTAGGCATCGCCAGATTTAATAATCTAGATTTAGAACTAGGTAAAAACGTCCAAATTACACGTCCACCTATTCTTAGCTTCCGCGCCAGTGGTAATCTCATAGTCAACGGCTCAATCAATCAGCCGGTACCCGACGGTACCATCCAATTAGAAAAAGGTGGTGTAAATTTATTTACTACTCAATTTAACCTTGTTCGTGGCTATAAACACACTGCAACTTTTAGCCCCTCCCAACCCCGCGATCCTAACTTGGATATTCGGCTATTTGCTAAGGTACTAGACGTAACTCAAAATAATGATTTCACCCGAATAAATTCCACAGGTTTATCAGCCTTAGAAAGTGTTCGAGTTGAAGCTACTATTAACGGTCTCGCCAGCAAACTAAATGAAAATTTAGAACTCACAAGCAGTCCGTCACGTAGCCAAACCGAAATTGTCGCTCTTTTAGGAGGTGGGTTTGTAGACACCCAAGGACGTGCCGACAGCACTTTAGGTCTAATTAACATCGCAGGCTCAGCTGTGTTTAACAATTTTCAGTCAACTTTTAACCAAATTGGTAGTACCTTTGGGTTAAGTGAACTGCGGATATTTCCTACCATTATTTCTGAGAATCCTGAAGCCGGAAGGAGCAATTCAACTTTGGAATTAGCAGCCGAAGCCGGAGTTGATATTACTTCTAAAATATCCGTTTCTAGCATCAAAATTTTAACAACAAACGATCCCTTTCAATGGGGTGTTAATTACCGGATAAATGACGAATTTCGTGTCCGTGCTTCCACTAATTTAACCGATGATAGTCGTGCAGTAGTAGAATATCAAACACGGTTTTAAGCAAGTATTCCTATTACCTATTATCTGCTAGGCTGAAATTTATCGAAGTATTTAGCTTCTAGAAGTTTCATTAGCCTTTCAAGCGAAACTGATACATAAAATTTGTATTGTGTAATCAAGCATTGACTCATATCAGACACTAATATTCTCTCCTCCCTGATGATTAACTGCTAACCGCAAAATTGACAGCCCTAAAATTATCAAAAATAGGACTAGTCCAATTGTGCAAGCATAACTAATTTCCAAATTATTGAAGGCTTGTTCATACAGATAGTAAACAATCGTTTTCGAGCTATTGAGTGGGCCTCCTTGAGTCATAATGTATACTTCTTCAAAGACTTTAGTGGCAGAAATAGCTGAAATGACTGCAACTAAAGCTAGATACGGCTTCATCAAAGGTATGGTAATATCCCAATGTTTCCTAATACCATCAGAGCCATCAATTGCTGCGGCTTCGTAGACATCACTAGGAATTGATTGTAATCCTGCTAAATAAATCACCATGTAGTAGCCTAGCCCCTTCCATACAGTAACCGCCATAACGCTGGCAAGGGAAATTGGTATAATGCCAAAAACTTTAGCTGAGCTAGTTAGCCAAGGAATACCTTCTGAAATAATACCCAAAGCTTTAAAGAACTGGTTGAGTAATCCATTTTCTGCATATAACCATTTCCAAGCTATCCCCGCAACTACCATCGAAATTACTACTGGTGTGTAGTATGCAGACCTAAACCAATTCATCCCTCGTAGTTTTTGATTTACCAAAATTGCTAGCCCCAAGGGAGCAATTACCAAAATTGGTACCACACCCACAAGATATAAAAAAGTGTTTTCCAGTGTTTTCCAAAAAACTGCATCTTTCCAAAGCTTGAGAAAGTTGTTAAGACCTATCCATTGTGGCGGTTGGGCAATATCTTCGTAGCTGGTAAAGCTGAGGTAAAAAGCTTGCAGTGCAGGCCAAAAGACGGTTAAACCCAAAATAATCAAGGCAGGTAGTAAAAACAAATAAGGAGTCAGTCGCTGTTTGATTAATATCCAACTTTTAAGTGTCAATTGATTCATCAGAGGTTTAATAGTTGTTTTTGCTTTGTGAGAATTTGTCAGAACTAAGATTTGGAAATGTAAGTCTATTTAAACTTCAATATTTTAAAGGTATACGTTTACTTACGTCAGCAAAAATATTCGTAGACATCCCCAATCAATAGTTCTAAAATAAACTGCAATGGAAACTTAGCACAATAGGTAAATTGAACATTTTAATGTTCCCACAAATCATCGTGGAATAGATAATTTTTTGTATAGTTCAGATGATGGACACGCCACCACCGAGGTGAGTATAACTCATGAACGTTTATCTTCTTTCGTTTAAGATTAGTCGAAAACAAGAGGGGCGGCAATTAATTTATCGATAACTTTTTGGTATTAAACAAATGTTAGCATTTGTTTGTCAATGATACGTAAATATGGTCGCCTGCAAACAACGTGCCAACTTTGTCGCCAAACTTGCTAGAGTCTTCGGACATAGATAGTTAAGTTAAATGTCTAATCTTGTGCGTGAACATCTATCTTGTCCGCGTTTGGTTCTGGGTGAATTGGAGTTGCATTTAACTACGGCAAAGACAGTCATGAATATGAGATGGCGGATGGCATCTGTAAAAGCGTTCGCATGGAACAAAGCTTAGTCAGCAGCTTAAAATCTGCTAAAAATCAAGTATCTAATAACAATACTCAAAGGACATAAATAAGTAAGCAAGAATAGCTCATGAATTCTTACTCAAACTTCAGGCTACATACAAAAAGTCCGCTTTCGCGGACTGTGGACATTGGATAAGGTTAAGTTGTCACCAAGAGTGTCTACAAGATGTTAGACTCAATATTCATTCTTTCTTAATTAACGTGAAAAATCAAGTTTATCCACCAAAAAATTAAGACATAAACCCTGGATTTATGTCTTTTTTAAAACTATAAAAACTTAGATTTAAAGCTCAATCGCTTATATAGGAACGATCTTTGATTATTACAGAAGCTAGATACAACTCAAAAAGACTGCTTCCTAGTTACTTATTTGCTTAAGCAAATAATTTCAGAAATCAAACAGAATTCCTATATATGATAAATTTACAAGCTTTTTCATCTATTTTAACTGCATCTATTGTGAGCAATATTTTTTTTCAGCGTGGTTGAATTACTGAAAATAGCTGTAATCATCTATTAAAAGATGCCATTGCTCATAAATATAAATTTTGAGCAAATCATACAGATTAATATTCAAAAATTTCACTTAGTCTGAAAAACATTTTGCACCATTTTTTTGTCTGCACTCGCCGCTGCTTTATCTAAGTCTGCAATTTCACCTGCATCTAGTTGCCAACCCAACGCACTAATATTTTCTCTAGCTTGTTCCACAGTCTTTGCTCCAGGGATGGGAATGGTTCCTTTACAGATGCACCAGTTAATTGCTACCTGTGACATAGTTTTGTTTCTAGACTGTGCCACTTCTTGCAAACATGCTAAAAGCGATCGCACTCCTGGTAAAATCTGTCTAAACAGTAGACCTCGGATACCTCTGGGAAAAGAACCTGCAACAGAGTATTTTCCTGTCAACAGCCCCAAAGCCAGAGGACTGTAAGCAATCAATTTGATTCCTAACTCATCACAAGCATCTTTGAGTTGGAGTTGGGTAACAGGATATGTAGACAGCAGAGAATATTGAACTTGCAGAGTACTAATTGGAACGCCTCGCTGGGCAAACTTTTTTTGCACTTGCTTGAGACGTTTCGGGCCGTAATTGGATAATCCTACTCCCTTAACCAACCCTTGTTCATAAACATCGGCCAGACCATCCAACAGCCGCCCCTCTTGCCAGGGAGCATAGTTCGCTGTAGACCAATGCATTTGTACTAGATCGACATTTCTTCCCAGACGTTGAGCAGATGACTGGCAAGCCCTGACCATTGACTGGCGTGTCCATCTCCACGGGTAAGCAGCAAGCTTAGTCGCAATACAAATATTTTCTTGATTGGAACCTACATATTCTCGGTTGAATCTTCCCAATAGTAGCTCACTTCGACCATTCAATCTCCCAGTTCCGTAAGAATCACCTGTATCAAATAAAGTTACACCGTTGCTGACACAAAGGTTAAAGACGGCTTGCAACTGGTCATCCATGCTTTCGTCATATCCCCAAAGCAATTGGTTGCCCCAGGCCCAAGTCCCACAGCCCATGTTTGGGAGATAGAGTTTTTGGAGAGTCTGCATTTTTGCTCTCTGTAAATTGCCTTAATAATTATCAGGCAATTCATTGAGACTCGGCTAAAACACATTCCAATCTATTAACAAAGCGATCGCACCAACTTATAATCAATTATGGAAACTTTTACGCTGCTTATGCTTAGCGATCGCTAAGCATTTACGCTTTTGCAGAGCCGTTTCAAAGTGACGGTGCTTCCTGATATCTGGAAAAATTCCGGACTTAGAGACTTCTCGCTTAAATCTACGTAACGCTGATTCGATCCCTTCATTTTCGCCTACGATGATTTGGGTCATAGTATATTCCTACTAAGTTTGCTCAATGAATGTGCTTGGTCAGCAGGAACGCAAAAAAAAGCAGACGCCTTGTCTGCCCTCAAGATCTGAGAGTTAAATCATTGGTCGGAGACCTTAATAGCGTCGGGAGTATCCACCACCACCACTATTGTTTCCTCGTCTACCACCAGAAGAACCTCCATCTGTCTTAGGTCTAGCTTTATTAACTTTTAAGCTCCGACCCATCCACTCAGCACTATCAAGGGCTTCAATGGCTGCTGCTTCTTCAGCGTCTGATTCCATTTGTACAAAACCAAAACCTCTTACCCTTCCTGTTTCTCGGTCAATAGGCAATTGAATATCCTTTACAGTTCCATATTCTGAAAATACTTGTCTGAGGTCATCTTCTTTAACCTCATAAGATAGATTACCAACATAAATTGACATAAAATGTCTCCAGAAGCATGGGAGTGTAGAGATTTGTATCCGGAGAGGTCTGTAATACAAGTATATATAAAAACAAACTACACAGCCGAATTCAATCTTCCTTTGACACTTTAACATAAATTTAAAGGTGAATGTTCTTAAGCAACACTTACGTATAGGGCATTGGGCATTGGGCATTGGGCATTGGGCATTGGGCATTGGGCATTGGGCATTGGTTATTCTTTCTCCCCCTGCCCCCCTGCCTCTCCACACTCCCTCATCCCCACACTCCCCACACTTACTTCCCCATCTCCTGTGTTCCCCACTCCCCTCACAGGTACATCTGTAGCGTAAAATTAATCTCCATCTGGTATTTGCTAACCCGTTGACGCCCATGTATTGTGACTACCTCATCCAAATCCTGACTGCCCGTGTATATGATGTTGCTCAGGAAACACCACTAGAATATGCCCCAAATCTGTCTGCACGGCTGAATAATCAACTCCTGCTGAAACGTGAGGATATGCAGTCAGTATTTTCCTTTAAATTGCGGGGTGCTTATAACAAGATGGTGCAACTGCCGCCAGATATATTGGCACAGGGTGTAATCGCTGCGTCTGCGGGGAACCATGCTCAGGGGGTCGCCTTGGCAGCTAACCGTCTGGGAACGAGAGCAATTATCGTCATGCCGATAACCACACCCCAAGTTAAGGTAGATGCGGTTAGAAGTAGGGGCGGAGTAGTTGTATTACATGGAAATACTTACGACGATGCTTATGCTTATGCTCGTCAATTAGAAGCTGAAAAAGGGTTGACCTTTATTCATCCTTTTGACGATCCCCATGTGATTGCTGGACAGGGAACAATCGGGATGGAAATTTTACGGCAATATCAGCAGCCCATCCATGCAATTTTTGTAGCCATTGGTGGGGGCGGATTAATTTCTGGAATTGGAGCTTATGTGAAACGGTTGTGTCCGGAAATTAAAGTCATTGGTGTTGAACCAGTGGATGCTGATGCTATGTCTCAATCTTTAAAAGCGGGACATCGGGTGCGCTTGTCCCAAGTGGGGTTATTTGCCGATGGGGTAGCGGTACGGGAAGTAGGTGAAGAAACCTTCCGTTTGTGTCAGCAGTATGTAGATGAGATTATTTTAGTGGATACTGATGATACTTGTGCAGCGATTAAAGACGTGTTTGAAGATACGCGATCGATTTTAGAGCCAGCTGGTGCATTGGCGATCGCAGCTGCCAAAGCCTACGCAGAACGAGAAAAAATCGAGGGACAAACCTTAATTGCTGTAGCTTGCGGTGCAAATATGAACTTTGATCGCCTGCGATTTGTGGCAGAACGGGCAGAGTTTGGCGAACGCCGCGAAGCGATCTTTGCAGTTACAATTCCTGAGGAGCGGGGCAGTCTGCGTCAATTTTGTGAACTGATTGGCAAGCGCAATCTCACCGAGTTTAATTATCGCATTGCCGATGCCAAAACAGCCCATATTTTTGTCGGCGTGCAAATTCAAAACCGTGCTGATGCTTCAAAGATGGTAGAAACCTTTGAAGCTCACGGATTTGAAACCCTAGATTTAACAGACGACGAACTCACTAAATTACATCTGCGCCACATGGTGGGTGGGCACTCTCCCCTTGCTCACAATGAATTGCTCTACCGTTTTGAGTTTCCCGAACGTCCTGGTGCATTGATGAAGTTTGTTGGTTCCATGAGTCCCGACTGGAATATCAGTCTTTTTCACTACCGCAACAACGGTGCAGACTACGGCCGAATCGTTGTCGGTATCCAGGTTCCTCCCCACGAAATGGAAGAGTGGCAAGCGTTTCTGGATACCCTTGGCTATCGGTATTGGGATGAAAACAAGAATCCTGCATACAAGCTGTTTTTGGGGTAAGTGGGGAGTATGGAGTCACAAGTGAGGAGTCAGAAGTGAGAAGTTAAGAGTGCTGAGTTAGCAGTGAGGAGTTATTCTCCCCCTGCCTCCCCTGCCCCTCTGCCCCAATCCCTAATTCCGATAACTACCTTGCAATATCATATTGGAGTCCCAGGTGTACAAGCCAATTTGCTCAGGAACCTTAGAGAATCTGCCTGTCCGATAGCCTCTAGATAATTCATTCAGCACCTTATTTTTGATCTCTCGAAGTTCCTGAGAAGTTATTTCTCCGTAAATTCCGGCGATTACTTCAGCAACGGTGAAAACTTTACCTGGATTTTGTTCAAAAAGAGAAGTGAGGGCATCAATTAAGAATTGACCTTCAAAGGCTTTGAGCATTGGTACTGTTTTTGGATTCGGAGCTATGAAAGGTTTCTTCTTTTTGTTTTTGATACTCTTAGAAGCACCATTGCCATTTTTTGGGGCGACTAAACTTAAGTCCAGAGTATAACAACCTGGTTCTTCGGGAATAATTACCCAGTAATTCCTTTCTCTGCCTTGGGTGAGGGAAGATTGAACTCTACCTTTAACTACTCTAAACAGATTAGAATCTAATTCTCCATAAAGCGATCGCACGATGAAATCAATATGACACACAGTACCTGCTTGCTCTTGCAATAGCTGTTTTATTGCTTCCATTCGAGACAGAGATTGATACTTGGACAGCATGGGGATTTCCGGTACCTTGGCTGAGTTATCGTTGTTCTCTGGAGGTGTCTCTATATCTGGGGTTGTAGTTGGAAGTTGAGTTGCTTTTGTATCAACAGCACCAGAATTATCTATTTCAATGTCGTCTGAATCTGTAAGTTCTGAATCTATAGACTCAACCAAGTTGATTTGCGAGATATCATCATGGGCTGATAAAAACCGCAGAGACGCTTCTGAGGAAGAATTTGAGGTTTCATCAACTGCTTTGAGTCTTGATATCTGCTTATTACCATCAGAAAAAGACCAGGTAGATAACAACGCTTCTACATGATCGAGTTGCGATCGCGCCTGCACGAATAGGCGTTCATACTCTTCTGTGAGGCGAGCATAATAGTCTCGTAATTCCAAAAGTGGCGAGACAAATGTGCCTGGAGGTGGTTCTAATTGTCCTTTTGAATTCATAATGGTTCAATCAATTTAAATCAGTGTCACTTGTGTAAGACATTGGCCTGGGTTTAGCTTTGCGAGATGCTGGTTGGGATTTCTTCGGCGGTTGGGGAGGGCGACATCTCTCACAATATAAAGGTCGGGGCCCATAAGTCTCACGCTTTGTCACATCGTTACACTCTTTACAGACAAACTGGAAAACACGAGTGTGAATCTGCCTTTTGTGGGCCCTGACAGTATATTCCTTAACATCAATCAATTTACTTGCCATAATTAGCAATCTTGAATTTCCTTCGTATCAATGTCCTATCAATATAGCTATTCAAGCAAATCAAACTGCATCAGTGTGTGTTTATGTAGAACTTTTATTCAAATCAGTGAATTTGATGCCTAGGAAAAGGTACGAATATTGCTTAGCAGCAAATTTAGAGTTAGCCTTGACTATCCCCTGAACATACACTTGGTGATGAGCAAACACTATCACCATTCCTATAGTGCTTGATTTGAAAAACAATTCCTACTGCCTATAACTAGCTGATTTTGCCTGACGTGATGCACTTGCGATGCAGAATATGTAGTCTTCAACTAAAGTATAATCCGTCTGAACAATGCTAGTGCTGTAAATCAACCACTAGATAATCAGGTAATCTCGCCAACAAACGGCAAGCACGGACTCGTTTGGTTTGATAAGACTAGTCTTCCACAACAGTGTCTTAAAGGCCTCTTGGAGCTGCTTGAACAAACTGTAGAAATCTTACCAAAGTATTCGCACCTGAATTTTATTCGTAGAGATATAGACACAGGAGATTTTTGTAGGTTTCATCAGGTAAATTTAGATAGATTGACAAATCAAGTGATTAACAGTGTATCTAAATTGCCCATCTCATTTATAACCCTTCTTCCTTCTAGTAGAGAAATATTAATCGACAAAGCCATTCCTGTATAACAAACAACCGCCTCCTCAAAATAAGAAGGCGGTGATTATCGTTTGTCAAGCCATGAGCAAAGGTGTAATACCTGTGAATATTTAGTAGTCAATTTCCTTGCCTGTGCGTCAAAGTGTAGTAGTTGCCTTTATTTTTGGTTGAGAGAACATTACTTGTTCTCAACAAAATCGGCATCAATCACATCTTCAGTGCCTTGACCTTGTTGTTCGCTACTTGTTCTACTTGCTGCTTGAGCGTAGACAGCGCTACCCATTTGCATTAAGGCTTGCTGTAACTCACTAGATAAAGATTTAATGCGATCGCTATTATCTTGGTTAATAGCCTGCCGTAAATCATTTACTAGTGCTTCAATGCGAGAGCGGCCGCTTGCACTCACCTTATCACCCAAGTCTTGCAGCTGTTTCTCGGCTTGATATATTGAAGATTTCGGATTTTTTGACAGGAATGGTAGTATTGCGGGTAATAATCTTGGTCATTACGCAGTCCCTAAAATCAACCAATATTAACTTTGACGGCTTTGCCTTTTTCTGATTCGGCTTTTGGCAAAGTTAAGTGGAGAACACCATTTTTGTATTCAGCTTGCACTTTGTCGTTTTGAACTTGGGAAGGTAACGGAATTACTCGATGGAATTTGCCATAACGGAACTCAGAGCGAGTGACGCCGTTTTCTTCAGTCCTAGTTTCAGTCTTACGCTCACCACTAATCGAAATTGATTCGGGAGTGGCTTCTAGGTTTATATCTTTCGCCTCTAAACCAGGTACTTCTAGTCTTAATTTGATGGCATCATCAGTTTCTTCTATTTCTGCGGCAGGAATAAAGGTGAATCCAGTTCTTTCACCACCATCACCGGGTATTAATCTATCAAACAAGCGATTCATTTGCCGCTGTAAGGTGTCGATTTCTCGGAATGGTTCCCAACGTTCACTATCCCGGAATGGCTGTAAGCGTTCGATATCCCGCAATGGGTCCCAACGAATGAGTGCCATAACTATCACCTCTAAGATGAACTATCTAGTCTTAGGAGGCTCAATATCAAGCTTTTTAGCCTGCAAACAACTGATATGATACGTTTGTTAAGCAATCCTCAAATTCCACTAAGCTCAATCTCAAGCTTCCTACTTATGAGGCTAGATCAACATTCAAGTTGAGTAGGTTCGGTTTTATAGTTATGAGCGATCGCAATAACCGTACCTTTTAGCAGTTCACAAAAAATCCGACTTACCCATCAGCAACAAAAAATAAAAAGTTGTTAGTAGTCAATGGTAATCAGAAAAACACTGAATCAATGACAACTAACAACTAAATGACAAAACGATTTTATATCGCAGCCAGTTTTCTAGCTCTACTGTTGGCTGGGTGCAGCAGGTTGCGATTGAGGTTGGCGTAAACGGCGCAAAGAGTTCCGCAACTTATTTTGGCTTGTATTTTCTCTCCGCCGCCGTCGATTTGTGCTTGCTTGTGGCTTTTGTGATGAATTAGTAGTTGTTCGTTCACTGCGGATGCGCCGTAGAGTTTCTCTAGCACTTCCTTGAGAGTTAGTTGTCCTCCTTTGGGATGATGAGCTTGCGCTAGTAGTTTCCACTCTCTGACGACGCAGCCGCCGATTAATTCCAGATTCTGCTGCTCTTGTAGCTGTAGCTTCATTAGTTGACGGTGTAAATTCTCGCCGCCTACGTCTTGAAGTTCCCTCTGTGGTATTGGAGTTGGATGCTGTGGCTTGCTGGGTTTTCTCTTGTGTTTCTCTTTTTCTTTCTTGTTGGTATTGACGGTATCGCTGTGAATCTTCTTTAAAAGCCGCAGAGTTGACTCGCACCCCTTGTCTACCACCTTGTGCTGGGTTGAATTTCCACTCACGCGCTTGTCTCAAGTGTTCTTCATCCAATTCACGGTTTCCACTAGATTTGGCTATCCGCACATTAACAACGTTACCTTTTTCGTCAGTATCAAAAGCCAAACCTGTACGCCCTTCGATGCCTCGCCGTTTAAATGATTCTGGATATTTAAAATCACATTTGCGGCAAGCTGCACGACCATTACTATTACCTGTACTATTACCTGAATTGTTTATTTTTGGAGGTGTGGGGACTGTTGGCGCTACTGCTACTGGACGGTTTACTGGTTCATTACCAATTCCACTGCCAGTGCCACTACCAATTCCACTGCCAATACCGCTACCAATGCCGCTACCAGTACCAGTACCAGTTCCACTGCCAATGCCACCGCCGGTGCCAGTGCCAGTTCCTCCGCCAGGGCCAGTTCCGGTGCTTGTACCGACAGCGATACCACTACCGGAACCTAAACCAACACCAGAGCCTCCACCGCCTCCACCACCATCAGATGAACTTGCTTTAGAATCTTCAGATGAAGCTGTTCGTGCAATGGGAGCAGATTTCACAGGAACTTGTCGTGTATTTGGCAGCGTATTTGTTGGCTGTGGTTTCTGAGCGACTGTTGTAATTTGTTCAAATTGCTGCTGAATTTTTTCTACTGGTGGAGTTTCTATAGGTTGTTTTTGTACAATCTGTGGTTCTTTTTTTGGTTCTTCTGGAATTTCTTCAAGTGGCTTTTCTGGTTCCGTAGTCGGAGAATCAACGATCGCCACCTCTATTGATTCATCATTCTCTTCAGGCATTCTTGTTAAATAGTTACCTATACCTGAGGACAATACACCGATATGCAGCACCAGTGAGCCTATTAGACTGTAAGCCAGAAAAGACTTGAGAGCTACAACTTCTTTAGAACGTTGCTCGACATTAATGCTAGAAAATGTCATAGCTATTGCTACCTATTCTCACTAATTTAGTCATCTTAGAATGCAAGGTTACAAATATCAAGTAAAAAATTAAAGTTATTTGGGGTACTGTTACGTAACCCCGACATTAGTGACAACATCTTCAAAAACTCTCAATATCACAGTTTCTAAATAAAATAAATTTTTGTTTTAATTAAATTAACTTATACAAAGTGAGCAAATTATCTACATAAATTACAAAAAAACATGACTTTGGATAAGTTATTAAACTGGAAATAAAGTAAAATTTATTACAATTACTGAGAGTTAAATTTGAAGGGGAAGCTTGAATTGTCATTACTTCTCCTTTATTTTTGTGTAATAAATTCTGCACCAGTACTTATATCTAAGTCCTGAGAATTTCATTTGAAAAAATTATCATTGTATTTTAAATTTTATTGAGAAAAAGTTTCAGCTTTTCTCTAGATTCTGCTAGTCTTACTGTGTATTGTTGATGACGTTTAGAGAAAATGGGAATTCAGAATTTGTTTGCAGCAGGCGGTGTGGTCATGTGGCCGCTGCTGGGGTTTTCGGTGTTGGGTGTGGCGCTGATCATTGAGCGTATTAGGTTTTGGGTAAAGATTAACAAGCGTCAAAACCGCGTGGTGCGAGATGTTTTGCATCTCTATCGCCTCGATAATATCGTCGGTGCAATGGATAAACTCCGGCAAAATGCAGATTTGCCACTCGCCCGGATTTTTCTTGCAGCTTTAGAATTAGAAGAGCCAAATCCAGAAGAATTTCGTTTGGCATTGGAAAGCGAAGCGCAGGCTGAAATCCCAGTACTCAAACGCTTCCAAAATTTTTTCGAGACAATTATTAGTTTGGCGCCACTGTTGGGTCTTTTGGGTACAGTGTTAGGATTGATCACCTCTTTTGCCTCTTTAAATCTTGGTGACGTAGGAGGTAGCAAAACGGCAGGTGTTACCTCTGGGATTAGTGAAGCGTTGGTATCTACAGCGTCAGGATTGATTGTTGCGATCTTCATACTGTTGTTTGCCAATACTTTCCGGGGGTTGTACCAGCGGCAAATCGCACTAATTCAGGAGTATGGTGGACAGCTAGAATTACTCTACCGCCGTCGTTATGAAAGAGGAGGAGAAAAGACCTATGCGGCTACAAGATGAACCAGATTTGCCAGCACAGATTAATATTGTGCCGATGATTGACGTGATTTTTGCAATTTTGACATTTTTTATCATGTCAACTCTGTTTTTAACGCGTTCAGAAGGCTTGCCTGTAAATTTACCAAAGGCAGCCACGGCAAAACAACAGCAAGTTCCCTCCAAAATTACCATCACGGTAAATGAACAAGGAGTAGTAAGCTTGAACAAAAAACAAGTTGCAGTTGATGATTTGACACAGCAAGTGCGGGGTTTAATTGGTTCTAACTCAGAAATGTTAGTGATTATTAATGCTGATGAAAAAGTTGGTCACGGTAAAGTAGTGGCTGTGATGGATCGGGTACGTGAGGTTCCGGGGGCAAAATTAGCGATCGCTACTCAAAGGCGATAGAAAAAGGGAGCAGGGGGAGCAGGGGAGGCAGGGGAGGCAGGGGGAGAATAATAACTCCTAACTTCTAGCTCCTAACTCCCAATTCTTGAGATATAAGTTTAAGTAATGAATTTTGATTAGAGTGTATAAAAAAGTGGTCGCCGTCAAACATTTGTAAAGAGAAAGTAGACATTGCCTGCTCTCGCCATGCTTGCAGAGCTTCATGGCTAACTTCTTTGTCTTGCCAACCACCAAATATAGTAATGGGACAGTCTAGTGGCTGTTGTGGAGTGTGAGTGTAAGTTTCTAGAACTGCGAAATCTGCCCGCAAAACCGGGAGGAAGATTTGCATCAGTTCTGGATTTTCGAGTACTGCTTTGGGTGTACCGTTGAGAGTGCGTAGTTCTTCGAGTAACTCTGCGTCTGGTAAGACGTGGATGGGTGGTTTTGTGGCCGGGATTTGTGGGGCGCGGCGAGCAGAGATGAAAAGATGAAACGGTTTAAAATTATACTCCAAGCGTAGTAGACGAGTTAACTCGAAGCTAACCAATGCACCCATACTGTGCCCGAAAAAGGCGAATGGTTTGTCTAAATATGGTATCAGAGATGGAGCGATCGCTTTTACAAGAGTTTCCAATCGCGCGATCGGTGCTGACTTCATTTGTCTTCCTCGTCCGGGATATTCCACAGCACAGACTTCAACATTACGAGGTAGGCTATTAGGCCATGTGCGAAAAATCATGGAGCTACCACCAGCATAAGGGAAGCAGAATAAACGCAGATTTGCTTGAGGATTTGGTTGAGGACAGTTAATCCAAGAATTGAACGTCATTTTTCTACTAGTAATTTATTGTTTATAGTAGTCATTCATGAGAAAGTGAAATCTTTCTTACATACAGGCTGTTGACTGCCATATCTAGTTAAATAACAGCTAATACTGATATTTTTTACAACTGAAATAAAATTGGTATATAGTTTTTTGTATATTGATTATACCAAATAAAAATATGAATATAACTTTTACACAAGTCATGATTTCCAAATAATTTATTAGCTAATTTTCGAGTAGATTGCTATTGTGAAAAAGTAATGATTATCTGAATATCCAATTTTATGATAGTAAATGAATCTTTAATTACAAAATTTATGATCGCTGTAACTATTAAACTGGGCAGAAGAAATTACAGCTGGATCTGAAGGGAATTATACACCTGTTGGTAAACGTGCTGCCGCGATCGCTTACGCTTATGCGATCGTTAACACGTACGCTATTGCCTACGAGCTCGCTTATGGTATTGGTTATGCTCATACTCAAGCTAAGACCTATGAGAAAGTCTACGCTAATGCCAGTGCGATCGCAAATACTTACATTGACATTTCTTTCAACTCCTACCACAAAATCTCCCACATTCGTGAAGCGTGTATTAACGCTAACAACAGTAACTTGATTAAAGATGCGATCGCCAACACAATCTCACACTTTAGACATTTAGAAAGATAGCGCGGATGTTGTTGCCTCCAAACAATTGATGTACATAAATTTGTAGGGTAGCACAGCTGTGCTACCTTACGTTGTACTGTTGTCATGACACAAATTTTTGTAGTTAGGAATAGACAAACTGTTGTTTTTCCTCTTCTACATATATATCCTGTTCTCTATTAATAAAAACCTCAGATAATGCCTGATAAGCTTCAGTCCAGGCTGTCATCACTTCTTCTGTAGCTGCTTCTCCTAAAACATCTTTCATCGCTTGCAATAAACTTTCTCCAACAATAGGATATTGTTCTGGTGTCACATGGGTCTGCACGTGACGATGGGCAATCTTTTCTACCATCAATTTTAAAGCAGGTAAGTTATCAATTTGATTAGCATAACTATAAACTGCTGTAGCTAATCTCGAAGGCTGAGAACCATCTGCTTGAGCAGACATATCAAATTGTTCTCTGATTTCTGGATGGTTTTGAAACATAATTTCATACATCCGAGTTGTAATTTGCTGGCCGTTTTTTTTCAAGACAGGTGCTGTAGATTTAACGATATCTATTGTTTGTTGGCTAATCATAGTTTTTTCAACCACTTAGAATATTCATTGACTTCAATTTAGTGGTTATTTCTAGCAGTTACTATGAGCTAGCTCATATATAGCAAAATTCAGAAGTCAGCCATTAGGAGTATGAATTTAGCCTAACCAACCAATACACAACAATGTAGAATGCAGCTGTGTAGATTAATAATTTGTTAGATGTGAATTTAAGATGCACACAATTACTGAAAAGTCAACAAAAAGAGCTTGGGCAGGTGCGATCGCCAAACCAGCAACAGAATTCCCCCCTACCCAATTGCCAATTCTCTCTGGGAAAGTCCCAGATGGCTTGCGTGGTAGTCTTTATCGCAATGGCCCGGCGCGGCTAGAACGCGGTGGTATGCGCGTGGGACACTGGTTTGATGGAGATGGCGCGATTCTTGGCGTGCATTTCACCGATGCAGGGGTGACGGGAGTTTATCGCTACGTGCAAACAGCAGAATATCAAGCTGAAAGTAAAGCAGATAAATTCCTTTATGGTGTTTATGGTATGCATACGCCGGGGCCGATTTGGAAGCGGTGGAATCAGCAAATCAAGAATGCAGCTAATACTTCAGTGTTGGCTTTACCGGATAAACTGTTGGCTTTGTGGGAAGCAACTCAGCCTTATGCCCTTGATTTAGAAACTTTAGAAACAAAGGGATTAGATGATTTGGGTGGTTTGGATAATGGATTACCTTATTCTGCTCATTACAAACGCGATCCACACACAGACGAAATTTATAATTTTGGCATCAGTTTAGGAAGTTCTGTACAACTGAATCTCTATAAAAGCGATGCATCTGGCAAAATTATTCAAAAATCTGCTTTCAAATTAGACCGCTATTCAATAATACATGATTTTGTTTTAACTCAAAAGTATTTGGTGTTTTTTATGCCACCAATACGGATGAAAATGCTGCCATTTCTACTAGGTTTAACTACTTTTAGTGACTCTTTATCATGGGAACCGCAGTTAGCAACTCAGGTGTTAATTTTTGACAGGGAAAACTTATCTTTAGTGAGTCGTGGTGAAACCGATCCTTGGTTTAATTGGCATTTCGGTAATGGCTATGAAAATCAAGATGGTTCGGTGATTTTGGATATGGTGAGATATTCAGATTTTCAACAAAGTAATGAATATCTCAGAGAATTTGCAACTGGTGAGACGCACACAGTTTCGAGAGGAACATTATGGCAAGTGCATCTCAATCCTCAAACTGCCAAAGTGACAGCAACCCACAAAGTTATCAACCGCGTTTGTGAGTTTCCTGTAGTGCCGCGATTACAAGTTGGGCAACCTTGGCGTTATACTTATGTGGCATTGCTTCCACAAAGAATGAATCCAGGTCAAGAATGGTTGAGTTCGATCGCTCGTTTTGATTACAAAACTGAAACTCTCACCGAAGTAGACTTAGGAGAAAATATTTATACCTCTGAACCCATCCACGCCCAAGATAGCCAAAACGCCGAACGAGGTTGGGTATTAATCGTAGTTTATGATGGCAATTCTGATAAAAGTGAAGTTTGGATATTTGATAGCGATCGCCTAGATGCAGAACCAGTTTGTAAACTAGGATTACCTAGCGTGATTCCTCACAGTTTCCACGGTACTTGGAACCCATCTTAACATATGGATTTTCTCAGAATATGAAGATGACGATAGCGCTTTAATTTTATCCTCTATTGAATTTCAAATTTCTCTATCAGATATTTACGATAAAGTTGACTTTGACATTAAAGAATAATCTTATTGTGCTTTCTGGGTCATTATCATTAGCCATTAAGGACAAATGACAGCTAATAAAAAATATTTCACAAATTATTTAGAACTGCTATATCCTATTAAAATTTGAGCAGGGAATTTTAAGGGGGTCACAGAGTGGCTGATGAACGCATAGTCAATGCAGAACAGATTCATCCAAGGGACTTTTCCTGGCGATTATGGCCTGTTGTGCCACTCTACCCATATGGTAGGCGGCGGACAATCCGCAAAGAAGTCCTGAAGGATACAATCTGGAATTTTGACCAACTTCAGGGCATTTTTTACGTTGTTGTACCGATTCGCATGACTGTGGTTAAGCTACAAGCAGGCGGTCTTTTGGTTTATGCCCCTGTTGCGCCTACCCTAGAGTGCATCCGGCTTGTCAATGAGTTGGTGGCTGAACATGGTAATGTGAAGTACATCATCCTGCCAACTGTCTCCGGTTTAGAACACAAGGTTTTCGTTGGTCCCTTCGCCAGATACTTCCCGACTGCACAGGTATTTGTAGCCCCGAATCAATGGAGTTTCCCGCTAAATCTCCCCCTTAGTTGGCTTGGCTTACCTGCAAAACGCACTCAGCTACTTCCAGAAGATACCAGCAAAACACCCTTTGCTGATGAGTTTGATTATGCCATGCTTGGCCCCATCTACCTTGGGACTGGTCGGTTTGCGGAAGTTGCTTTTTTTCACAAGCGATCACATTCTTTGTTGGTAACAGATTCAGTACTTTCGATTCCAGAAGATCCGCCTGCGATCGTCCAATTAGATCCATATCCGTTGCTATTCCATGCCAAGGATAATGCCTGTGACATTGTTGCAGACATTCAAGCTAATCGCCGCAAAGGATGGCAGCGCATCTGTTTGTTCGCTTTATACTTTCAACCAAGCGGTTTAGAAATCCGCCCTTGGGGTAAGGTGTTCCAAGATGCCCTCAAAGCACCAGAACGCTCAAAAAAAGCTTATTTTGGATTGTATCCCTTTAAATGGCAGAGTGATTGGGAGCGATCGTTTGATGCCTTACGGGGTAATGGTCGATTGTTCGTAGCACCAATTTTACAGACGCTAATTCTCAACCGCGCACCCAAAGAAACCATCCATTGGGCTGATAAAGTTGCAAGTTGGAACTTCGAGTGGATTATTCCTTGCCACTTTGATGCACCGATTAAAGCCCAGCCATATCAGTTTCGTCAAGCTTTCTCTTTCTTAGAAAAGCAGCCTGCTTTCAGCGCAGGTTTGTTTAACAGTAACAGCTATCCCTTACCAGAAGAGGATTTTAAAACACTTAAGGAAATCGACGCAAGTTTAAATAAATTTAGCATCGTCCCGCCAGCAAAAGAGAAAGTGTAGGAAAAAAGCCAAAATAGTTCCGAGTTGAGAGTAAAGAATTCCCCACTTCCAACTCACCACTCGCCGTCTAATATCAGTGGTAAACTAAAACAACTTTCATAAAAAGTCAATAAGTCTTTATTTTCGTTAGAGTTGGGATAATAATCAAAGTGTGAGGATTGATACTAATGCGAGTATTGCTGGTGTATCCAATATTTCCCAAAACCTTTTGGTCATATGAAAAAATTTTGGAATTAGTCGATCGCAAGGTTTTATTACCACCTCTGGGTTTAGTAACAGTAGCAGCAATTCTGCCCCAAGAATGGGAATTTAAGCTAGTAGATCGCAACATTCGTCCAGTCACAGAAGAAGAGTGGACGTGGGCAGATGTAGTCATATTTTCGGCGATGATTGTCCAAAAACAAGATTTACTCGACCAAATTCAAGAAGCAAAGCAGCGTGGCAAGTTGGTTGCAGTCGGCGGCCCTTACCCGACTTCTGTACCTCACGAAGTCCAAAACGTGGGTGCAGATTTCCTGATTTTGGATGAAGGCGAAATCACTTTGCCGATGTTTATTGAGGCAATTCAACGGGGAGAAACTTCTGGAACTTTCCGCGCCACAGAAAAACCAGATGTCACAAGTACACCAATACCCCGCTTTGATTTATTAGAATTGGATGCCTATGACATGATGTCCGTGCAGTTTTCGCGCGGGTGTCCTTTTCAGTGTGAATTTTGTGACATCATTGTTCTCTACGGTCGCAAACCACGTACCAAAACCCCAGCCCAACTTTTAGCAGAGTTAGATTACCTCTATGAACTGGGTTGGCGGCGGGGTGTGTTCATGGTGGATGATAACTTCATTGGCAACAAACGCAATGTGAAATTGTTGCTTAAAGAGTTAAAAGTCTGGATGGCAGAACATCAATATCCCTTCCGCTTCGACACTGAAGCTTCAATTGACTTAGCACAAGATCCAGAATTGTTAGAGTTGATGGTTGAATCAGGTTTTGCTGCGGTGTTTTTGGGCATTGAAACACCAGATGAAGACAGTTTGCAAATGACCAAAAAATTCCAAAATACTCGCAACTCTTTAACTGATGCCGTGCAAACCATCATCAAAGCTGGATTGCGTCCGATGGCTGGGTTTATTATTGGATTTGATGGCGAAAAAGCAGGTGCAGGCGATCGCATTGTCCGCTTTGCAGAAGAAGCAGCAATTCCCTCTACTACCTTTGCCATGTTGCAAGCGTTACCCAATACCGCCCTTTGGCATCGCCTGAAAAAAGAAGGACGACTCCGGGAAAATCAAGATACCAAGATTGCCAACATCAACCAAACAACATTGATGAACTTTCTTCCCACCCGTCCCTTAGAAGAACTTGCCAGAGAATATATTGAAGCATTTTGTACTTTGTATGACCCAGTACAATACTTAGATCGCACCTACCGCTGTTTCTTGATGATGGGTTTACCCAGTTGGAAAGCACCAGCCAAAATGCCAGAGTGGGTAGTTATCAAAGCCTTATTCATTGTGATTTGGCGACAAGGAATCAAACGCGAAACCCGTTGGAAATTCTGGCATCATTTATTTAGCATTCTCAAACGTAACCCCGGAGTTTTTGACCATTACCTCTCCGCTTGTGCCCACAACGAACACTTTCTAGAATATCGCCAAATTGTCCGCGATCAAATTGAAAGTCAGCTAGCAGAATATCTAGCGCAGGGTGCAGAAAAGCCCTATGTGCTAGTGAAGGAAAAAGTAGAGGAAAAAGCTGAAGCGGCAGTCAGTTAAATGTAGTAACAGTTAATAGGTAAAAGTGAAAAAATTACTTATTAGCTGTTACCAAAACCAGTATGCTATTCAAATCCCTGCTATAAGTTGAAACTACTTTACAATCAAGCGCTTAAAATAATATTCTCCTAACTTGAGTAGCACGGGAACAAGTGGTGTAACTACAGAAAGCAAGTATTGACGAAAGGTTGTAACATCAAAGGGCCACACAGGAAATTCATTAGTCAATGTGTAGAGAGAACGCAATTCTTGAAGTTTAGCAGTTTCTTTCTTCAAAGCTTCTACATCGCTACTCAAGCTTTTTTGAATCTGCACATAATCTGCTTGAAACTGCTTGGCAATGTCACCTAGTAATTCTTCTTTAGCTTTTCTCATGCCTTTGCGGGCTGCAAGGAGAGGGCCAAAAAAGCATATTAACGATATGGGAATATAGAGCAGAATTATAAAATTAAAATACCAGTACTCCTGCGCTATTCCTTGACTAATAAATTGATACTTACTTAGTGTTATCATCGAGCCAATTATAGCCGCGAGGTAAGCTGTATTTAGGGAATATTGACTTAACTGACTCAACCCACCACAGCGATCGGGATGGAGTGGATTGATCTTAAGTTGCTTATTACCCAAAAGTTCATGAAGTAACCAAACATTAGTCGTTAGATTCAGCACCAGTACAGCGCCTGCATAAAATATTGCCACAGCATTAATCGCACCTGTGAGGGCAGGAATTCCTCCATCAGATCCTGTCCAGTTGTAAACATCTTTCTGTACAGAGAAATACCAGATTCCAAAAGCGATCGCTGTTCCTAACGCCAAAAATTGACGCCACGACTTTTGGTAGGACAACAATACTAATTTAATTTCTGCTTCGGTAGTATCAACAATATCTGATTTTTCAAGGTACTGAATTAGCCGATAGAATGCCTTAAATGACCACAGGTAATAGCCAAAGATCACTGGATTAAGCAAGCATATCCACACCCAGGCAAACCAATCCTGTAGTAATCCTAAGTGTTTCTCATGCAATATCAACGTCTTGGTTACCGTAGCAGCAATTAAATAAACGCCAGATGTAATGAGAATTGAGAGGATTCCTAAACCGACAGGTGTTAATTGGCGTTTGTCAATTAACCAACGAACTACAGGATCGGCCCGATATAAGTCTTGCTCTTGCATACTGTTTATTAAAACGAATATGCTATATTCTCATCCTTTTTTCTAATTATTATTCAAAATTATACTTATAGCAGGAGGCAGAAGGCAGAAGGCAGGAGGCAGGAGGTAAAAGTATTACTATTCCTAGCTTCCATGCTTTCAAAATGTCCTAACCTGTGTGACTACGGCTATATGTTTATTTATATCTACTTATATTAGCGATTTTGCCTTTCCAATCCCAGTTACTTTAAAAATAAGCTCTGCTGCTTTACTCATTAGCCAAGTATTAATTTCAAGTTGATACTTGCTTTGTTTTAAAACCTCTGTTACAACTTTCGCCAAATCTGCGTTACCTTTTCTTGCACCCAAACCATTAATTGCACATTCAATTTGCCTCACGCCACAATTTAAAGCAATGAGTGAATTATCTACCGCCATGCCCAAATCATCATGACAGTGTACTGAAACTACAACTTCATTAATATTGGGAACTCGATTAAAAATCATTTGCAGAAGTTGGGAAAACTCTTCTGGTGATGCCAAACCTAAACTATCAGGAATGCTAACAGTTGTGGCATCACTGTTGATTGCAGTTTCAATAGATTTACACAAAAAATCTGGCTCACTTCGAGGAGCGTCAAAAGCACTCCATTCTACATCATCACAGTAATTGCGTGCTAGAGATACACTATCTTTGATTGTTGCTAATACTTCTTCTTTGCTTAATTTAGATTGAGTTTTCAGATTTACCGGAGTATAAGTGTGAATTCTACCTCTGATAGCTGGTTTAATTGCTTCAGCAAGAGCCATTATTTCATTTGGATTGGAACTCGCTAGCCCACAAATAGTAGAATTTTTAATTATTTGAGAAACCTGAAAAACTTCATCAAAATCTTTTTGAGAACTTCCTGGATAACCAACTTCAATAATATCTACTCCCATTTCTTCGAGCAATTGGGAGATTGTAATTTTTTCTTGCAAATTCATTTTGACGCCAAGCGTTAATTCTCCATCACGCATAGTGGTATCAAAAATGATTATTTTATTATTATTATTTGACATTTTGGGTAGAGAAAGCGGATCGCTAACATGAAATGCACATGGAGTTAGAGCCAGGTTAATTTGTTGCCGACTGGGCTTCTTGATAAATTATTTCCTGAAACTGGATCATATCTTTTTGCGGGTCAGCGTGGGCAACTTTCACTAATATCTGTTCGCCCAAATTCACAGAACGTTTGAAAGACATTGGTAACTGCAAGCCCAAATCTTCTAACAAAATTAGGGCTAAGTTGCTGTCTTCCCGCAGCCACATTAATACTGTCACATCCCAAATTTGTTCTGGATGACGGCGCAAATATTCTAAAGCATAATATCTATTAGTTTGCCGTTCTACCATCGTCACTTCTTGGGTGATGGTAGTGACTGTCATCATTACTTCTTTGAGTTGTTCGGCGGAAAATGGCAAAACTTCACCCCGCAAGTGGGCTTTGAGTTGGAAGTGAGTCAGCAAGTCGCTGTAGCGGCGGATGGGAGAAGTTGCTTGGGTGTAGGTATCCAAACCCAAACCAGCATGACGCAAAGGCGTAATGCTCATTTCACTTTTGGGCATACAACGCCGCATGGCGCAGGCGCGGACGAATCCGGCTGGTAGCTGGAGCAATTCTTCGTCTGGAGGTAATTCCGGTTGGGGCTGACCGCGAAAGGGTAAGGGGATGTTATGTCTTTGACCGTAACGGGCAGCAACTTCACCAGCAAGAATCATCATTTCTGCTACGAGTTGACGAGAAGGGGAATCGTCCAAAATGTCAATATTGATTTCGTCACCTTTGACTTTGATCGTCGCCTCAGGCATTGTGATGCTAATTGCTCCTTGGGCATAACGCCAAGTTTTGCGTCGGGTTGCCCAAGTGGCGATCGCTTCAATTTCTGGTTCTGCTTGTACCCCTAATTGCAGCATTTCATCTACATCTTCGTAGGTGAGGCGATAAGTCGGCTTAATTAAGCTGGTATGAATGCTGTAATCTTCTACTGCTCCAGTTGTCCCTAAAACAACTCCGAAACTGAGGGCGCAACAAACCCGCCCCTGTACCAGACTCATTGGCCCCGTTGCCAAGATTTCTGGAAACATGGGAATCATCCCCGTAGGTAAATAGACTGTACTACCTCGTTTTCTGGCTTCTAAATCTAATTCATCTTCCGGAACTAACCATCTCGTGGGATCGGCGATATGTACCCACAGGCGTTCTCGTCCATCGGAGAGTACTTCCCAACTCAAACCGTCGTCGATTTCTGTGGTAGTTTCATCATCAATGGTGTATACCTTCAGGTGAGTCAGATCTAAGCGGTTGGTATCTGAGTCAATTGGTGGGAAATCCAAACGTTGTTGCGCCACTTCTAATACCTTATGAGGAAACTGAATCGGAATTGAAGAACGACGCAGGAACAAGTTTTCATGAGGACTCCACCAAGCCAAATCTACCAATAGTTGAAAGGCTCCTTGGGGTGTTGTGGGGCGTCCCAGCAAGGTCATGGTTTCTAATACTGGGGCTGAGGGAGGATAGGCACGACCCAGGGTGTCATAATTTACCCCCATCCGCACGGTGTCAGCAAGCAGCGCTGCGTATTTTTCTATTCCTTCCAAGCGCTGGCGATCGTGTCGCTGCCACTCTACTGCTTCACCTTTGAGCGCCTGCTCTACACGAGCTAAAAATTCCTGCTGTCCCTTAGCTTTGAGTGCCTCTACTTCTATCTGGTGCTTGCGTTCTGCAACCTGAGCAGCAGTTCGGGCTTCGTAAGCGTCTCCTTTTTGCTTGAAATACAGTTTGTCGTCTGATAACAGGCAATGGGCAGCGTAGCAATGGGGCGCACCCGATTGAGAAAATAGCAGATTCGCCATTTCCTGCGGAGTGATTGTTTCCCCACCTTCAACCAATAATTCCCAAGCTACTTCTAAGCTAGATGGATCTAAATAAGGCTTGACCTCCTCTAGAAACCTGGGAATATCCGAGGGCTTATAAGTCTCTTTGTTAACTGTATAGGTTACTTGTCTAGGCGCGAGGCTGTGGGATTGACCGCGTTCGTCTACCACAAACCAGCGGGTTTTACCGTCTGGACGTTCTACGACGCCCAGACGGCGATCGCCTTGAACCCTAAATTCAACTAGCGTCCCCTTATCCACAACTCTCGCACTCTAGTAATTTTAGATTTTGAATTTTCGATTTTGGATTTTGGATTTTATAACCGAGAGTTATTAAATCCTAAACCCAATAACTTTTCATGCAGCAATTTATTTTACACTCTCTTTTTCAGATTGGAGATTTTGGACTCACACAAGACTAAGCTAAATATTTCTTGAGATACAGCTTTTCTCGATAATCCAAAATCTAAAATCCAAAATTGTTTTAGCCTTCCGCGTTGATAAATGGCAACAAAGCCACAATCCGCGATCGCTTAATTGCTAATGTCAACTCTCGCTGTTGCTGAGACGTAAGCCCTGTAATCCGCCGTGGCAGTATCTTGCCCCGCTCGGTGATAAACTTACGCAACAAATCAACATCTTTATAATCTATTGGTTCTCCTGGCTTGATCGGAGAAAGGCGACGACGGAAATAGCTCATTTCTACTTAATTTCCTTGTGAACAGTATGTTTATTACAGTGAGTGCAGAACTTTTTCAGTTCTAGCCTGTTGGTGGTGTTGCGGCGATTCTTTGTACTGGTATAACGGGATACACCAGCAGAACGCTTTTCTGGATTTGTCCGACACTCGGTACATTCTAATGTCACGATGATGCGGGCACCTTTACTCTTAGCCATAATCTTACAAACAGTAAAGCCTGAAGAGAATTAACACAAATGACTATCTTCTCACATTCCGGCGGATATTTTCAACTAATTTTTTGATTTTGATATCCAGCGAGTAGCCACGACGGGAAGAGACGATAAAAGTTCCGCAAAAGCGATCGTGTAAAGTCTGCCGCATCTGGGCATCAGATAAGGCAGTACCACAATCAATTGCTAAAGGAAACATTAGCAGTATAGCAGTGGGATTGGCTCTAATATTGCCTAAGGCAATTGACACGAAAAGCGCACCCAATCCAAGAATTGCTTCTCGCTTCACTAGCGCTTGTAAATCTGGGATTCTGCCGATTATTTCCCCATTTTTGACTTCCAGTACCTTTAAATCGAACGCCCAACGCCCTAAACTTTGTCCTTGATTGTTGTATGCCACCGCCACCCGCAAAATCAGCCAAAACATCACAAAAACTAGTATTTGAGCAAATTGAATACCAATATTGCCGCTTCCTAGCAAAGAACTGATTAACCAGACAACAAAGAAATCTAACCCCAATGCCATACCTCGTCGGCCAATATCAGCCTTGGGATAGTGTTTTTGCCGAACGCGTTCGATGGTCATACAAAACAAGTATTTTTATTTAAGGGTTGGGAAATAGCGATCGCTGCTGTTTTTAATATTAAGATGATGGCTTAGCTTCTTGCTGCCGTGTAAATCTTGACTATCGACGGCGATCCCTTTGCTTGAGTCTTGAAAACTCCATGGAACGCCACAAGTAATTTTTTGTCAGATGTTACAAGACTATAAAAAAAGATTTTGCTCTTTTGTGTAAAAAAATTAGGTGTAAATTTACACCTAACGCTTTCCTTGAATTACAAAGGAGGATGAAGCATTCAGCAAGAAACTTTGTTCAGCCTACTTGCGCGGTTGAGGTTGTTACTACGAGTAATAGACCTCTTGCATTAATCAAAAATATAAGAACCCCACCCCGCCAAAGCTACGCTTTGTCTCCCCTCCCCGCAGGCGGGTTGGCAGGGTGGTTTCATACAAACAGAGAAAAAACTTTTTGGAGTTGGTTGGATAAGGCACGTTGTGCTTGAGGAATAGTTCGGAAACCGAGTTGGCGGGCGGCGGGGTGGGGTTCTTTATTTTTGATTTATGCAAGAGGTCTATTAATTAACCCTATAACTTTGGGACTAGCTACAATTAAGCCAAATATTTGGCATTCCACCCGTAGGCGTAGCCCGTCGTAGACATGCATCAAGCACGTTAGAATACAGAATTAATTGTTACTCATTAAACGGTAATTTACTTATGAGTCAACTAGAAAACATTCAAGCTGAGTACGAAAAGTTTCCCGAACAATTTGAAAGTATAATTATTAGCACCATTAGCGCAGAGGGAATACCTAATGCTAGTTATGCTCCCTTTGTGATGGATGATGCTAAGAATATCTACATTTATGTCAGTGGTCTGGCGACTCATACCAAAAATCTCCATGCCAATCCTCATGTTTGTGTTTTGTTTATTGAGGATGAAACCAAAAGTAACCAAATTTTTGCTCGTAGCCGTTTGAATTTTGATTGTACGGCAACTTTAATAGAGCGTGAAACTGACAAGTGGAATCAAATTGTTGACCAATTTCAAGGGCGATTTGGTCAAATTATAGAAGTTTTGCGAGGCTTGTCTGATTTTCGGATTTTCCAGCTAACTCCCTGCGAAGGTCGTTTTGTAGTTGGTTTTGGGGCAGCTTATCGCATTAACGGTGATCACCTACATCAACTTGTTCAAATTACAGGAGATAGTGGACAAAAGCAAGAAGAAATCTAAGAATTCAGCAGTCATAATTCCCCAGCCAAAATCATTAAAAAATCAGAATAATATTTGATTAATCAATATACCAATCATACCAAGTTCTAATTTTTGATTATTGGGTGCTAAATTGTGATTTATGAATTATGAATTATCAACGAACCCATAAAACTCAATTTTTTAATTTTATGCTTAAGTTTCAACCTCCTGGCTTTGGACATAAAGTCATCCATACATCCTTGGGGGCAATGGTTTATTACACCCAAACGAATGCACCTTGGGGACTTGCTGACACTGAGAATTTACCGCCACTTCTATTTATGCATAACTTTGGTGGTGGCGCATCTGCATATGAATGGTCTAAAGTTTACCCGGCTTTTGCCTCGAATTATCAAATTTTAGCGCCCGATTTAATCGGCTGGGGAGAATCGGCTCATCCTATCAGAGATTATCAAATTAGGGATTATCTGAGCGCGATCGCTGAGTTTATCATCCAAACCTGTCACCCACCAGTCACAGTAGTAGCCTCGTCCCTAACAGCGGCTTTTGCTATCCGGCTAGCTATTACCCAACCAAATTTATTCCAAAGATTATTTTTGGTCTGTCCCTCTGGATTTAATGATTTTGGGCAAGGCAGTGGACGCAGACTTCCGCTTTCAATAATCAATACACCTGTCCTAAATGATTTTATTTATAGTCTTGGTGCAGAAAATGAAATCGCAGTCCGAAACTTTTTACAAAGTTTTCTCTTTGCCAAATCACAACGAGTATCCCAAGAAATGGTAGAAGCTTATTTAACTTCTGCCCAACAACCTAATGCTAAGTTTGCCGCTTTGGCATTTTTGCGCGGTGACCTTTATTTTGATTTGAGTTTATATATTCAACAGCTAACAATTCCCACGGTGATATTTTGGGGAGAAAAAGCACAATTTACTAACATAAATTTAGGACGACGATTAGCAAATTTAAATCCAAATGCAATTCAAAAGTTTTATACGATCGCAGATGCTGGAGTCTTACCTCATTTGGAAATGCCAGAAGCGATTGTTGGTCTATTGCAGCGATATCTTGGGTAACTGGGGATTGGGGAGTAGAGGCAGGGGGGCAGGGGAGGTAGAGGGAGAAATAACTAATGACTAATGACTAATAACTAATGACTTCAATGCTTTACTGATGCGATCGCCAGAAACTTGTAAGTGGGCTAAGGTATAAATATCAATGTTTTCACCTAGTTGTTCAAGTCTGACATCTATGGCTTTTTGCAGTTGCCGCAATTCATACCACGCCAGTGTCCGACCATCTTCAGGCGCATCAATAGTATGCAACATCATCCCTAGTAAAATATTCAGATATTCTTGTTGCAATGAACGCCGGATACTAGAAATCGGCTGGAATTCTCCAGGGGTTAAAACTTCTGTCCAGATGCTTGTTTGCAGGGTGTCGAACAATTCCGGAATCGAGAGTGCTTCCCCAGGCTGGGTTTTTAATTCTATATCTTGTAAACGATTTAAGCGATCGCCATCTAATAGCGATCGCATGATCGCACTTTGGAAACTCAAAATGCGATCGTGAATCGGATAATCGAGGCGATAATTCGGTGCAAAACTCCCCCAATGTCGCCAACGCGATGGCGCTAACTGATTTAATAGTTGTGCTGAAAAATTAAAAGCATTTTCACTAAATACATATTCTTGTAATTTAGTCAACGCTTGACGTTGTTTTAATAATGAAACTGGTACAAATGCCCAGGAAGTATTATCACCAGCATGGAGACGCCGAAAAGATTGCCCAGCAATGTATTGAGAGAGCAATTTAGCATTACTAAAATAATATCCAAGTACTCTATCGAATAAGACGCGCAGGTTACTGTAACTTTCTCCTGGTGATAGATAACCCTTTTCGAGGCGCTGCAACATAACGCGGGCATTATCCATTTGCCACTGGGAATAAACTAGCACATCATTACTCATATCCCAAATATTTGCTAAGGGATTGATATCTGAGATATCTTCATCTGTTGCGTAAGATAATTCTGGTTGCGGTGAAGCCAAGGCAATCTTTTCCAAAAAAGTTTTTTCCATTTCTGGAATCATTGGCTCAATTTTTGGCCATGGGTTGATTTTATAACCATACTCTATTGCCCATTCGTCATATGGCCCCACGATTTCCGGAAAATAATCACCTTGCTGTACTCCCTGTGGCGCAACATTCACGGGTAGGTAGTCCATCACCGAACCGACTAAACCTTTAGCGTGAGTAACTTCAGTGTTATTTAACTCTTGAGGTGTTAACATAGCGCTGCCATGAAAGTTATGGCGTAAACCAAGAGTATGCCCGACTTCATGAGCAATCAGAGAACGCAAATATTCATGCACATATTCTTGCATGGCTTCACTACTCGGTGTAGCGTTTTGCAAAATTGACAATGCCAACGCCCCCATAGTTGCCTGATTTAGAGACCCCATACCATAGCAGACATCAGAATTCTTTTCTGAAGTCAACACTTGAGAGTTAGCAATGTCCCACTGGGAACCACCACCCATCACCTTCTTTCCCCACTCCCGATGTTTCTCACGTAAGCCTCCATCAGTGCATTCGGAGGCTAAAGTAATGTTTTTATTGCCAAATTCCTTATTGTTTGACTCCACGTAGGTGTAATATGTTTGGCGAATTGAGCGCACCATATTGGCGTCCACGATAATATCTGCATCCAATATTTCTCCGGTGAGTGGGTTGACGCGGGCCGGCCCTCTCGCAAAACCTCCATCCAGAGAATTGAACCAGCGAATAGTATTGTAGCGGACATCTGCTGGTTGCCAATCAGCATCATCTGGCATTTGTTGTACTTCAATGGCATTTTGGAATCCAGCTTTTTCAAATGCTTTGTTCCACATCAAGACGCCCTCACGAATCGCATCCCGATACTCTAGTGGTACAGCATTTTCAATCCAAAATACAATTGGTTTTTTGGGTGGAGATAAAGCAGCGTTGGGGTCGGATGGTTCTAAATGCCAACGATTAATGTAACGTACAAATTCTTCTTGAGAGTTATTGTTAGAGAAATTTTGGAAGGCAGTAATAAAATATCCTACTCTGTCATCGGCAAGTCTGGGAATATAACCGTTGTTTTCTCTTAGCTGAGAAAAACTATAGTGTACCTTGAGAGTCAGCGCCCTGCTATCGGGTACGCTAACTAAATCTGCTCCTTCTCGCGAGGAAAAACCGTAAATCGAATCAATCTCTATGTTTTCCGGTAAGCTGTTAACATCGCCAAAATAAGATTTGCTTGGTTCCAAGTAATAATCAGCCTGCAAAGAGTATTTTAATAGAGGAGCTAATCCCGGAAAGTCCTGCATTAACAGGTTATCTAGGTCAATCAAAATGTTTTTACTAAACGGATGAATACCATCTATTGGCAGTGAATAAAGAACTGAATCGCTAAATGACCGAGCAAGCGATCGCTGTTCTGATATACTTTCTGTACGGAATTTTACATTTCGCACAACAAAATGCAATTTATTGTTTATTCGTCGGAAATAAAACAGAAAATCCGCAAGTGGTAATCCACTATAAATTCCATTTTCACCAACGCCAGATTCTAATGTCACTGTGGCTAAATAGTTTTTATTTAACTGCTCTGGTTTAATTTCTAAGTAAATTTTACCTGAGTCATTGTTGCAATAAACTGTGAAGAGTCCCTCTAGTTTATCTGACCTTTTGACTATTTCAATAAATCGCAGAAAATCTTCTTTTCTAATATTCCCAAAATTATTGTCAGCGCTTGCTAAGTTTTCAATTATTGGGAGTGCATTGAATGGCTGCACATCAATATTTTCAAGTTGGTTAGCTGCTGCATAATCCGTCACTAGCAACAAGTTGCACAGTAAAACTAAAAAGATTACTAATTTTGCGACCCAGTATTTCATCCTTTGGCTTTTCACCTGAAGCAGTTATCGTGTTGAGAAAAATGTTGACTAATGTGCAGATAGCCTAAAAGTAGTGTGACTTTTGATTGCTATTAGTAACTCTTCAGTAATTATGCGTTTTTGAGAAGAGATTATTTATACATTAAAATTGTATGCCTGAAGATAGATAATTTCTATATCTAAAGACACATGTTTTTTTAGACTATATCTTGTATTAAAAGCCAAATGTAGCACTAAAATTGTATTGGGTGCTACATTTGGCATAGTAAGAAATCTCAAGCATGAGTTATGTAAATATGGTTTGGCTTCGCAAATTGGCGTATTTCCACATAATTTTTGTTAATTTGACCCATTGCTAAGTTATGGTGGTTATTGTCCCCTCCCACTATCAGACTTTCTTTTGTGGTAGATTCTTGACTTAGCAAGCTTGAAGAGTATTTTCGATAAATTTAGCAAAAAGTTGTCAAAGTAATTCGTAATTATCACCCCATGTCTAAAGCCAGGAGCTTGAACCAAAACTAAAGTTAGGAGCTTGTAACCTGGAATTACGAATTAGTAATTATTTGATCGCTAAAGGAAAAACAGAAGATATTGTTTGTTTTCAGAATCATAAATTATTGTTCTTCCTTTGAGCATATACCGCTAGTTAATCATTTCTGAACAATGAGATACCCAACTTCTTTAAGAAGGCGGGTATCTTAGTCTTGTAATTTGAATAAAATCAAATAGCATTGCTATGGCTGTGTTGATTTAATTACTAACTATATTGACAATGGGGCATCAAATCATCGTATTTAAAAAATCACCTCTTCCCCAGGATTTAAAAAGTTTTGATTTTTCATAAATGAGATATGCCTTTTGTTAGAAGGATAATTAAATTTTTATCGTTAATCTTTATTTGTAATCAAAAAAGCAACCTAATTCCCATGACAAATTTGATTTCTAACGCAATTGGTCATATCAGTTCCCTGCTTAAAGGACTTCAGGTAAAACGTTTTTTAGCTGTTGTCTTAGTTGGTTTTCTAGTGCTGACGACGAATATTAATTCTGGGTACAGTAACCAAGACTTAGGCCAGAGAGTTCGTCAACAGGTAGAGCAAGATGATGCTCAAAGACCAAAAACAACAGGCCAGTGGAATCGAGAAGCTCGTGAAACGGAAGGTTCTCCTGGTGAACGGCTTGGAAGAATTGGACAACAGTCAGCAGAAGCCTTTAAACAATTCGGCTCCGGTTACGTAGAAGGCGCTAAGGAAACTGCCCGCGATGTAAGGGACAGCGCAGCACAGGCTGGCAAAGATCTTTCTAAGTAAGCAAGTTGAACGCTAAATACTGTGTGAAAACTGCTATATCTACAGTTTTTTAGTTCGATAGAATACACGATATTGCTAAGGGGACAGCATCGTTGTCCCCTTATGCATGTTACATTTATAACTAAAGATTTGACAATGAATATCCTAATACGGAAGCAGTTAGGAAATTAGATCTGCTGTTGCTTTTTCTCAATTTTGTTCGATGTATCTGCACTCCAAAATTTATATTAATACCAAATAAGTTACTTAAATAACTTTAGATAATATCCTAACAAGTTGAGCATCAATAAACTTATTTATACAATACCTTTGCCAAATCGAAAAATGTCTTGATTTGTAGGTTGGTTAAGCGAAGCGAAACCCAACCTACAAAAAAAATGGCGAAGGTATTGTTATATAAAGCTGATTCTTCTTAAATAAAAAGTAGTAAATGATACCTTTTAAAAAACTTCAGCGCCTAATCTACGAGTTAACTGTAGCCCTAACTTAAAAATTTGCTACGCACAGCGTCAGTTATGGCACTTTATTTTTTACTTTAATTTAGAAAACGTCTTTTCTAAAAGCCAGACGCTTTTAGTTTTTATTTTTAGGTAGTAAATAAAGGATATTTTCGCATTAATTTTTCCACACGATCTGAGAACTTAAGTAGAAAACAAGTACTATAAGGATCGCGAATTCCTGTAAAGATAATTAATAGTTATGTTTATTTGCACCCATTTACTTGGCAGCCTCAGTAAAAATTAGGGTAGCTTTTTTTACTAAAAATTAAGTATTAAGTAACATTCTAATAACAGTTGAGTAAGCGTTTAAAAACATGAAACAATAAAAGAAGCACTGAAGGCATTTAACAAAAAAGTAAATTAATAGTTAGCTATATGAAACAATTTAAGGGCACGCGAAAGCGAGGACTTGTGCTAACTCCTGCTGGGTTGCAGCGCTTACAAGCGGCGATTTTAGCTGTAGAAAAGGCACAAAACAAGGGCGATCGCTTTACTCTAGAACAACTACGGGTTCGGATGAATGTTTCTACCAAAACTCTCAGCCGATTATGGTCGTTGAATACAGGCGTGGATCAAAAAACCCTAAAACTGTGCTTTAGTGCCTTTAACCTAGAATTACACAGTGAAGACTATACAATCTTAAGTGAACCGAATAATAGTGAAAACACTCAAAGTTTCTCAATGAGTCTAGATACAGAAGAAGTAAATTTTTCCGAGTCTTTATATTTAGACTCATTTGTTACCCAAGACCACGAGCAATTGGAAAATCTTTGGTCATACCCAGATGGTCCAGTAGCTCTAGATTCGCCCTTTTACGTCGATCGCCCCCCCATTGAGGAGCTAGTTTATCGAGAAGTCACTCAACCAGGCTCTGTGATCTGGATTCGAGCACCAAGAGAGATGGGTAAAAGCTCTCTGGTGCTGCGGTTGTTAGCTTTTGCAAAGATGCAAGGTTATCGCACGGTAAACTTGAATTGTAACCAAATCGATGCCAGCTGTCTGACAGACTTAAACAAGCTTTTGCGTTGCCTTTGCTGGCGACTTGCAACAGAATTAGGTATTGACTCGAAGTTGGATGATAATTGGAATGAGGAAATTGGATGCAAGTTTAGTTACATCTTGTACTTGAAATCTTATTTGCTCAAGCAGAGTGAAAGTCCAATAGTTTTTGTGTTAAATGACGTTGACAGCTTTTTTGAACATCCTGAAGTTGCTCAGGAGTTGTTTGCTTGCTTCCGCTCTTGGTATGAAGCAGCACGACAAGATACTAACTTGCAGAAATTAAGGTTAGTGGTGGTTTACTCCACGGAAGTATATGTATGGCAAGATATCAACCACTCACCATTGAATTTAGGGCTGCCTATTCGTTTAAGTGAATTTAATAAAGAACAAGTAGAATACTTAGCCCAACGGCATGGGTTCAACTGGTCTTCTGGTAAGGAGGTTAGCCAACTGATGTCACTGGTGGGGGGACATCCAGCACTGATTCGGATTGGTCTGTATTATCTATGCTGTCAAGGAATCACCTTAAAAAATCTCATAGAAGAGGCGATCGCTAATGGCGGCATCTACCGCTATCATTTATGGCGACACTGGTCAATTCTCCAAGAAAAACCTCATTTAGCCAAGGCATACGCTGAAGTTGTAACCAAAAAGCAAAACATTTTTCTCAATCCCATTGATGCTCATAAGCTTGAAAGCTTGGGGTTGATCCGCTACCAGGGCGATCGCATTGTACCGCGCTGCGAACTCTACCGGGCTTATTTTGAAAAGCAACTATCTACAATTGTTGAATGATGAGGCTGGAAGGCAAAAGTCAAAATAAAATTACTGTGTTGAAAAGGTCAGAGCATCTGTTGAATTATAGTTATTACATTTAAAGAGCGATCGCTGGTTGCTAATTCAGCCAATTTGACTATACAAATGATAAATTTATCTTGACATTTGGAGTAGTTTCAGCTTTAGCTAGCAAAGCGATCGCAGTATATTTAAGTAAGTTGGCATAATTAAAAAAAACTATTTAAATAAAAATAAATTAGTCTAAAACCGTTAGTTTTAAAGCTTTTTAGCTTATTTAAATAGCAATTTTTAACTTTGATTTATAATTAACTAGCTAACCAATAAAGCTGATATTCCTCAATAAAAATGTTCCATTAGTAGAAGACATTTGGAAAAAGTTGTATGCAGTGTAATTTATGAAGAAGAGTGCTATGGTATGATTGAAACCACAGTTCGCCAACAATACGACCGTTTAGCATCTGTCTACGATCGCCGTTGGAAAAAATACATTTCTAATACACTTTCTTTTCTCAAAGCCTGGGCAAAAATATCACCAGAAGATACTGTACTTGATGTTGCTTGTGGAACAGGTGAATTTGAACGATTGCTATTAACTGATTATCCAACCCTAAAAATTGTCGGAGTAGATATTTCAGAGGAGATGCTAGCAATTGCTGAGGAAAAATGTAGCGTTTATCCGCAGGCTTCATTTCAGACTGCTAGTGCGTCAGCGTTACCATTTGCTAACGATACTTTTGATGTCATTGTATCTGCAAGTTCATTCCATTACTTTGGCGAACCATTGGCAGCATTAATAGAGATGCAGCGTGTACTCAAACCTAATGGCAAAGTCGTAATTTTAGATTGGTGTAAAGATTATTTATTTTGTCAAATTTTGGATATTATACTGAAGATTTTTGACCCAGCACACCAGCAGTGTTACACCCAAAATGAATTTCATCATTTCCTGACTTCTGCCAATTTCGTAGTTTCTCGTGCAACTAAAGTTCGTTTGGGAATTTTTTGGGGGGTGATGGTAGCTACAGGGGGAAAGGCAGGGGGAGCAAAGTAAAAAAGAGTTTTAGAATTTTTGCACAGATACTCGAAGCGAAGGAATTTTGAAAAGGCAAATCTGGGTGGGGATTCTGGGATATCCTTAAATAAGTGAAAGATTTGCCAAAAAATAAAGTAAGAATGAAGCTGGCAGCAAGAGTAAGTCAGGTAACACCTTCATTAACCTTAGCGATCGCAGCCAAGGCTAAGGCACTGAAGGCAGAGGGAATAGATGTTTGTAGTTTCAGCGCTGGAGAACCAGATTTTGATACCCCAGCGCATATCAAAGCCGCAGCAGCAAAAGCTTTGGATGAAGGTAAAACCAAGTACGGTGCAGCGGCCGGAGAACCAAAGTTAAGGGAAGCGATCGCCCGTAAGCTTAAAACTGATAACGGTCTTGATTATAAGTCAGAGAATGTCATCGTCACCAATGGCGGTAAACATTCTCTCTACAATTTAATAGTGGCGTTAATCGATCCAGGTGATGAAGTTATCATCCCTGCACCGTACTGGCTAAGTTATCCGGAAATGGTGACCTTAGTCGGTGGAGTTTCGGTAATTGTCCCCACAGATGCAACCACAGGCTATAAAATTACTCCCGAACAACTGCGTAAAGCCATCACGCCAAAGACAAAGTTATTTATCCTCAACTCTCCATCTAATCCCACGGGGATGGTTTACACGCCAGCTGAAATTAAAGCATTGGCAGAGGTAATAGTTGATGCAGATATCTTTGTCGTCTCTGATGAGATTTACGAAAAGATTCTCTACGATGGTGCAGAACATATCAGCATCGGTTCTCTAGGGAAGGAAATTTTTGACCGGACTTTAATCAGTAATGGATTTGCCAAAGCTTACTCCATGACTGGGTGGAGACTTGGCTATTTAGCGGGGCCGGTGGAAATTATTAAAGCCGCGAGTTCCATCCAAGGACATAGTACATCTAACGTCTGTACCTTTGCTCAATATGGAGCGATCGCCGCGCTGGAAAGTCCCCAAGACTGTGTAGAAGAAATGCGTCAAGCCTTCGCCAAACGCCGACAGGTAATGTTAGACAGACTCAACGCCATTCCTGGACTGAGTACTGCTAAACCAGATGGCGCTTTTTATCTCTTCCCCGACATCAGCAAAACTGGTTTGAAATCCTTGGAATTTTGCGACGCCTTACTACAAGAACATCAAGTTGCAGTCATTCCCGGAATTGCCTTTGGCGCCGATGACAACATTCGCCTTTCCTACGCCACCGATTTGGCGACGATTGAAAAAGGGATGGATAGGTTAGAAAAATTTGTCAAGTCGCGTATTTAGTTAGCAATACTGCTCGCTTTGTGCATTTTTAACTCGGCATTGGATTTGGGGAAAAGGT
>NZ_CAWUDO010000045.1:0-66520 GCF_963920935.1 Nostoc sp. CCY 9925
TCCTAGCTTCCATGCTTTCAAAATGTCCTAACCTGTGTGACTACGGCTATAAAAGCTGATGAATCGTAATTTGGCATGATGAATTGACCGTTCTTCAGTTATTAGTACATCTTTATTTTATTAATTAATTTTGATACGAACTCAGCACATCCTATTTTTATTTGTAAACATCAAGAGGCAAAGAAACCCGACTTATTTAATAAATCGGGGATCTTTTGCTCATTGGGTATTAGTTTTCCACTTGTTTGAGCTTTTGAAAAATTTCATCAAGTGGTGATTCAGAACCCTCAGGACAAAATTCTAAAGCAAGTCTGACTTTTCCTTTTTTCCATCCCTGAGTACTAAATTGCAAAACCTCGCAATTTAATCCTTGAGTATACAAATTTACTTCATCTGTATCTTCTGCTCCAATATATTCCTTAATTGCTGTAATCAAATCACGAACTTTAAAAGTTTTAGCAATATTTAGCTTATTAAAAGTGTCTGGTTCTATAGACACAACCTCATCGTGATTTAGTGTCTCAAATCCATCTTCCATAAAAATCTCCTATCACTAAATCTATACTTTCCAAAGATTTAGCAGTTCATCCGAAATAAAATAATGATTTTATGGATTTAGTGGTTGTAATAAGTTACGAGTTACAAGTGCTAAGTGATGAGTAAAAAATACTTAACACTTAGCACTATTTTGGTGAGGTTCTTAGAAAAACCAACCGTAAGAATGTAATCCTTTACCCAAAAGATTTACACCGAGATAGCAAACCCAAACAACGACAAAGCCGGTGGCGGCTAGAATTGCCGGACGACGACCTTGCCAACCGCGAGTAATTCTGGCGTGGAGGTAGGCTGCAAAAACTAACCAGGTGATTAATGCCCAAGTTTCTTTGGGGTCCCAACTCCAGTAAGAACCCCAAGCTTCGTTAGCCCAAACACCACCGGCAATAATGCCAATTGTCAGCAGGGGAAATCCTAGTCCGATAATTCGATAGCTGATATTGTCGAGAGTTTCGGCAAGGCTAAGGCGCTGCGGTGAAAGAGGTTCGGCAGATGCTACGGTTTGAGCTTCAGAAGTAGTTACTAAATTCAAAACAGCGGTGTTAGCGTTACCGTTGCCGTTGCTACTACTTTCAAAACGAGCAAAGCCGTTATTTTCGGCAGAAGGGGCTGGTGGTTGAGAAACTAGTTCAGATGCTTTGTGCAAGCGGTAGCCGTTGCTGCGATAACCACCTGTACCGACCGAACTGCCTTGTAGTTGGATGTTTTGACCGCGAGTGACGATTAAGAAAGCGATCGCTAATAATGCACCCACCATCAAAGCAGAATAACTCAACATCATGACGCTGACATGCATCATCAGCCAATTTGACTTCAAGGCAGGTACTAGGGGTTCCGACAGTTGCATCTGAGATGGTAATGTCAGGGTAGCAAAAGCCACAATTGCCATTGCCACTGGAGCTGTAGCAACTCCAACTAAGCGGCTACGGCTGCTATTTTCAGCAATTAGATGAACTGTAGTAATTCCCCAAGTTAAGAAAAACAGAGATTCATACAAATTGCTCAGGGGAAAATAACCAGCTTCTATCCATCGTGCCCCTAATAGTGTAGCTATACACAAATTAGCGATCGCCATCCCAGCTGTCCCCAAAGCGGCTAGATAAGGCAGATTCGGAAAAGCCGCACCTCCCCAATACACCAGCATTGTCAGGAATAATACGGCAAAGGAAGCATTGTCCAGCCAGTTCTGGAGTACAACCAGATTCATAAAGTCTTCTCTCCGTGGATTCTTTAAAATATCGATTCTGACTGTTCTGATCCTATCTGCTTAAATGGCAATGGGGAATGGGGAATGTGGAATAGGGCATGAAGTATGGGACATTGTGGGTGTGGGAGGAGTGGAAAGCTTTTTTATAAGGGAACCCCAAAAAATAAATTATTCCAATTTCTGGACTCAACACAACTGTTTTTCTCCCCTGCCCCCTGCTCCCTGCCCACACAATGATGGAATATTTTTTTACTTGGAAGTCCCTAATCTCCCCCATTCCCCACTCCCCATTCCCCACTCCCCTATCTATTCACTTTTTTGAGTGCTATAAAAATGTCGTAACGGTTACTACGACTGTCGCTGACAGCAGATGTCATACCAATTGAGCGCGTTGCACCTAGCAAACTTTGTTGATTAGGGATCAGAGTTGGTAAGGGAAAATTTTTCGCAGTTCGTTCCACATCCAGGAAAAATTGACCATTTGTCGGATTGGGTTCTGTGGGAACTGTTTGCTGAAAAGGAAGAGTATTAGCTAGTGTGTTATTTGGTTTGGGAACAATTTTATCAGTGATGGGAGCGCCCACTACAAAGAAAGCGATATCTCCATCTAACCAGCCGTGGGTGGCGGTTAAAGTACCATAAGGTGATACCCAGTTAACAACGGGTTGACCTGCAACTTTCCCCGGTTGGACTTGGAACTGATATTGATTTGCCATCACTTCATCCAGCTGACTCATAGTTGCTTGGGCTGATTTGCGTAGGCTTTGCCCGCCGTAGGCATCGCTTGTCTGTACCATGAACAGTAAACCAGCACGAAAATTATCTGGTGAACCTTCTTTTGGCGTATTAGGTATTACTGATAACGAAAACTCACCTTTCATCCAACTGAGCAAATCTTTATCTAAATCGAGATCGGTAAGAGATTTTACACCACCTCGGAGTTGTTCTGGTGCGATGGGTGAGAAGGGATTTCCCTGAGATGTTAAAACATATTCTCCCCACAACCGCTGTAAGTTTCCACCAGAAAGCATCATTAAGGTTTCTGCTGGTACACGACTTTGCATTTTCCCGGCTTTGTTTTCTACCGCCAGCACGCGTTGACTATTAGGATTGAGCCAAGAAACTCCTTTTAAGCGGATTCCTTCTGGCTCTAAAATCATTGTTGCCGCTAAACCTTGGTTATTTTGCAGTTGGGCTAAAACTTGAGCTGGTAAAGGACGGTTTGGAGAAGCCGCGGCTATTTTGGCTGCTGTTGGTACATTGACGTAAAACTGGGCAAAGGGTTGTTTATTGGCGATTTTCGGGAAATTTTCCGCAAAGCCGCCTGTGGTTGCTAGGGATGTTTGACTTTTATAGGCATCAATCGCTCTTTCTGTGGCTTTCGGACTATCAGTTATCACTAAGAAACGCCCATCTAGCAAGGCGGCTGAAAAATTTTCTCCTGGTTGTCCCTGATTTTGTTTGATGGCGATTCCTTGATAAGTGCGGTCAACCCATTTGCCTTGTTTGAGGCTTTTGGGTTGTGCGAAGATGCTTTTGGCTATTTCTGGGTTTTTTACTGGCAATACCATTACCATCGACTGCTGATCCCCAGTTACATCTTCATTGGTGGTAACTGGTTTGGGTGCAGATTTACTCACTGTTTTTGGTGCGAGAATCGCAATTGTAACGTTATTGCCTACCCAAGGGGCAATATCTTTCTGGAAATCGTAACCATTATTAGTGAGAAAGCGATCGCGCAACTGTACTAAATTTTTATCTAGTTCTGCTTGGGTTTCTTTTGTCCCAAACTCCCGTAATTTCTGCCATTGCTGGGGATCTGTTGTTAAGGAAACCGCAAACAGAGCATCACTAGGAATAATATTTGCACCTACTAGCAAATCGTTCCAAGATGGTTGTCTTTGCAACCAATATGCTGCACTCCCCGCAGCAATTAATAACCCAGCAGACGATAGCGTCAGCGCCAGAGACGGTTTCTTATTTTTCTTCATGGGAACAGACACAAGAGGCGGTGCCATTGAAACCTAATACCTCATACTTGCCAACTCATTACTTGCTTGATTGGTTCAGTCAACCAAAAAGTTTCTCGTTATTTAGGGTAGCTAAGTGCATAAATTTTTCCACCCTAAATATTGATAATATTTCCGTAATCAATTTTGCTACTGTTTCAAAAGCGCTGTTTTAGTAGTTAGTTACCTTTTTTAACACGCTTTGTTGAATTTCGCAGGACACTTCCTTTGAACGGATGCCTCTGCGGAAAGTCTTCGATAGTCCAATCTGTGATTTCAGGCACTTCGAGGATATAACTAAGTTGCCAAAGCTGCAAGTCATCAGCAACCTACACTACCTTATACTTACAGAACTACTATCTGTTGTCTTAACTTTATCTAACTTAGAATAATTCAGTATTCAGGATTTTATATTGCTTACCAATCGTTGAACTCACATATATTGTTAAATTATAATTTTTCTTAGCTTGTATTATTTAGAGCCAAAATGTTGTTATTTTTGCTGAGAACCAACAGCTAATTTCTTAAATCAAAAGCTAAATAATTGGAATTTAATCACGCTTTTGGCGTTAAATAATCTCCAAATTAGCAGTATTTTAGTAGAGACACAAAATTCTGCGTTTCTACCATAATTTGCCCAAATCCTCGCTTTTTCGCCACTATACCTCACCATTCACAGTACTCAGCTGCATAGGCCCCAAATATTTGGTTAAATAAGGCGAAAAAACTTCATAAATCAAGGTAAGTGGCTCTCCATGATGCCAAAACAAGTAGTGGCGACCCCAAAAAGGCCCGGTTACGTTAAAACCTGACTGTAGCGCCGGAGAGTAACCGTAATAAATTCCTCGCACATCCCGATACAACTCTGTGCGGAGACGAGCTAAACTCGCCCAAATTGGTAATGAGCGATTTTGCAAATACTCATCCACATGGCTGGCTTCCCACCACGAAGTAGCATAGGCTAATCGCTGACCAGAAGCGGTACGCAGCCACACTTGTCGCCGTAGTCGCGGCCCTGGCACAGCTTGGATTAAGTCAGGGGCATTATCCAAGTCCATACCAATTAATGACATATCAATGACATCTACTTCTGTAGGCTCACCTGTAAGCAATTCTAAGTGACGTGTTGGCGAACCGTCCCCCAAAAGTAGTAGTTGCCAAGCTGGTGCAAGCTGAGTGTGAGGCAAACTTCGTTGAATTACTTCCTCCCCTCCTTGCCAAATCGGAGTTAGGCGATGCCAAGACCCTGGCAATGTTAAGTTGTTCGTTGGCGTAAAAGTAATAGTCAATGTTTTTTACAAAACTTCACCTATTTCTATAAAAGCATAAAAAACCATAGAGTCATTAGTGATTAGTCATTAGTCTTTTGCTAATACCCCATACCCATATAGGTTTAAGGGTCAACAGTCTCAGGTGTTTCGACCCTTTGACTATTGACCCTTGACTAATAACCAAAAAATGCGGATGGCGAGACTCGAACTCGCAAGGCAAAGCCACACGCACCTCAAGCGTGCGCGTATACCAATTCCGCCACATCCGCGTAGGTTGTCTAAATATAGACTATAGCATAAGAAAATAATTATAGTAAGGTGAGTTCTCAGTTGCAGTTCGGCAAAATTTCAGTGTGCGGTTTTATAAATTTCCTCAAGGCGGTATCAGGCTGACAGAAATGTCGCAGATGCACAAGTGATATTAAAAGGGTTAGAGCTACTGTAAGAGGCACAATGGGGGACAAAAGCTGTCGTTTAAAGGGTGATGCCTTTTGAGCGAAAAAACTAATTTGGGAAACTGGCCAAGATTGGCAACAACAATGTTGTTAATCTAGTTAAGCTCCATAGAGACAGCAAGCCCAATTCTTGACTTTGGTGAAGATGAAGGTTGGGAATCTCCTGTCATAATTTGAAATAACGCCAAAGCGTTGTTGCACATCAGATGGGAGAAAATGTCAATCTACTGGTACTAATATCGAAACTCCAAAATGAAGTTTGACAAAATATTAATTGCCAATCGGGGAGAAATCGCCCTTCGCATTCTCCGCGCCTGTGAAGAAATGGGAATTGCGACAGTTGCGGTTCACTCCAGTGTTGACCGTAATGCTCTCCACGTTCAACTTGCTGATGAAGCGGTTTGCATTGGCGAACCTGCTAGCAGTAAAAGTTATTTGAATATTCCCAATATCATTGCTGCTGCATTGACCCGCAATGCAACTGCCATTCATCCAGGTTATGGATTTTTAGCAGAAAACGCCAAATTTGCAGAAATCTGTGCTGCCCATGACATTGCTTTTATCGGCCCAACTCCTGAAGCTATCAGGTTGATGGGGGATAAATCCACTGCCAAAGAAACCATGCAAAAAGCTGGAGTTCCGACAGTACCGGGTAGTAATGGCTTGGTAGAATCCGAGCAAGAAGGATTACAATTCGCTAAGGATATCGGCTATCCGGTGATGATTAAAGCCACAGCAGGTGGCGGTGGCCGGGGTATGCGCCTGGTGCGTTCTGAAGACGAATTTGTCAAACTTTTTCTAGCAGCCCAAGGGGAAGCAGGAGCAGCTTTTGGTAATTCTGGCGTTTACATAGAAAAATTTATTGAACGTCCTCGGCACATTGAATTTCAAGTTTTGGCAGATAACTACGGTAATGTCATCCACTTAGGTGAACGAGATTGCTCAATTCAGCGGCGAAATCAAAAGCTACTAGAAGAAGCTCCTAGTCCGGCTCTCGATTCAGACCTGCGTGAGAAAATGGGACAAGCTGCTGTCAAAGCTGCCCAATTTATTAACTACACTGGGGCAGGCACTATCGAGTTTCTCTTGGATAAATCCGGTAAGTTTTACTTTATGGAAATGAACACCCGGATTCAAGTCGAACATCCTGTAACAGAGATGATTACTGGAGTAGATTTGGTTGTGGAACAAATCCGCATTGCCCAAGGGGAAAGACTCAAACTTACCCAAGACCAAGTAGTTTTGCGTGGTCATGCCATCGAATGCCGGATTAACGCTGAAGACCCAGATCATGATTTTCGCCCATCTCCGGGACGGATCAGCGGCTATCTCCCCCCTGGAGGCCCCGGTGTTCGCATTGATTCCCACGTCTACACAGATTACCAAATTCCCCCTTATTACGATTCCTTGATTGGCAAGTTAATTGTTTGGGGACCAGATCGCCCTACTGCTATTAACCGCATGAAACGCGCATTACGAGAATGTGCCATTACGGGATTACCTACCACCATTGGGTTTCATCAAAAAATCATGGAAACTCCACAGTTTTTGCAGGGTAATGTGTATACAAATTTTGTGCAGGAGATGAACGGCTAGGGGAGTGGGGATTGGGGACTGGGGACATGAGAAGATGAGAGAGAATAATAACTCATAACTCCTGACTCAGCACTCAGCATGAGCTAACAGCCCCGCTTTTGCTAACAGCACTCCCAATGCCCAGATCTAACTCACATGAGCCAGCATAGTTAATAATCCTTGCTGGCCTAAGAGAATTTCTCGCACCAGGCTAAAAATACCAACCCAAATAATGGGGGTAATGTCCACTCCGCCGATGGGTGGCACGAGTTTTCGTAAAGGGATTAAAAATGGTTCAGTGGGCCAAGCTATTAGATTAAAGGGCAAACGATTCAGATCGACTTGGGGATACCAAGTGAGAATAATGCGAAATATAAATAAAAATGTCATCAGCCCTAACACCGGGCCAAGAATCCAAGCAGTCAGGTCAACACCAGTCATCGGTTTAAGCAACTATCTGTGAATAAACAAAACACTTGGGCGATCGTCAGCAAATTTGAAGCTTTGTAAAGCACTCTCATTACAATTTTATTTCAATAGAGAGGAACTCAGCACTGAATTTAGTAAGCACTGCTTGAGAAAGAGCAATCATCAAGTTTGACAGTTCCTGCCCAAACGCTTCTCAAGAAACTACTACACCATTAAAATTAGGATGAAGTGTGTAAAAAAAGGTTGAGAAGTATGACGCCCGCTTTAGCAAATTTTCTTTGGAGTCTCTTTTGGGGTGGTGTAGCTATTGTGATCCCCATTACAGTAGCTTTGATCTTCATTAGCCAAAAAGATAAAATTCAGCGTTCATAATGCTTTGGACTGTCGAATAGACTTTCACAAGCGATGGTTTCTCAGCTATCTACTTAAATAATTGCACCACAAGCAGCAGTTTTAGCTGCTCGGGCACTTGTAGCTGAGAAAAACATTTTTCTTACTTTTCGGTGAACAGCTTCAGAGCTTCTGTGCCAGAGGCTTTGAAGCTTCAATATATGATGACTAATTAGAGTAGTGATTTTAATTGTGAGTCGCTAACATAGATTTGATATTGGGAAAACAGCAATGATAAATTTTGGGCTGAACTCAGCCAGTATTCTGGCTCAGGTAAATTTTGGGGCAAACTCAGCCAGTATTCTAGGAATTTTCCTGGCTGTGGCTGGGGCAGCACTGTATTTTCTCCGCACTGTACGTCCGGAACTGTCACGAGATCAAGATATCTTTTTTGCGGCAGTTGGTTTGCTATGCGGCTTCATTCTCATCTTCCAAGGATGGCGGTTAGACCCGATTCTCCAATTTGGTCAACTGCTTTTAGTCGGCACGACTGTGTTTTTTGCGGTTGAAAGTATTCGACTCAGAAGTATAGCTACCCAGCAAGCTAAACGCAACACTCCTATTGTGGATGATGAGCGAGAGGTAAGCGGAAATTATCAGTACAAGCGCAGTCGCAAGAACTATGAAGCTCAGATGGATGCAGATTTAGAGCCGCTGCCTTATGAAGACGAAGAGGAACGCCCCGTGCGTGCCCGAATTCGCGGTAGCAGAGATGAGATTTCAACTCGTGATGACTACTACGAGGATCAACCCCCCCGTCGTTCAGAACGTCGCAACAGCAACAACACTAATGAAAGGCAGAGTCCAAGCGATAGAACGCGGCGGCGTAGTTCCGGGCGTCCAGCGAGTCGTCCTTCTCAAAGCTTTGAAGATGAAAATTGGGGTTCTTCATCCAAGGAAGTTGATGATTGGGAGAGTTCCAGTGGGGAAGCGAGAAAACCCTCTCGCCGCAGTAATAACGGGACTGGGCGACCAGAAAGCCGCGAAGATGATGTAGCTCCCAGACCAAGAAGGCGTCGTCCACCCACTGATTCGGCTCCTCGAAGACCCCGCGAAGACGATGACGCGATCCCAACTGAATATGTACCATACAACCCCATTGAAAAGCCTAATGAGGGGCCAGATAATTCAACGGATTTTGATGACGATGTTTAAAACAGCTGGTGTGAGGTAGATTTAGGGGCAATGGAAAACACTTGAGGTGAAAAAATTTACGCCTAGATTCTGGCTCCAAAGACCAATTCATTGGAGCCTGGTTTTTGGTTTTACAAGTTTGCTTATATCTTGTGGTTCTAACGATATTCCTATTGGGCCTACTTCCCTCAACAGTCGCTACACTGAGGAGCAACCTGCTTTGAGCGGAAATGGGCGCTTTTTAGCGTTTGTATCTAATCGTAATGGCAATCAGCAGCTACTGGTGTACGATTTGGAAAGGCAAATATTTATTCCCACACCCGGTATAAACCGACAGGAAACCATTGCTGAAAGTCCTAGCTTGAGCTACACCGGACGTTACATCGCTTATATTACTAGTGACCAAGGTAGACCAGTAGTAGCGCTTTACGATCGCGCTACGCAACAGTCGCAAATCCTCACGCCAATCTATCGCGGTTGGGTCAGAAAGCCCAATATTAGCCCAGATGGCCGTTATCTTGTCTTTGAAAGCGCCAGCCGTGGTCAGTGGGATATTGAAGTCCTAGACCGGGGGCCGAATGTAGAGTTAGATATTCCAAATGGTGCAACTGTAACGCCTCCGTAGAGAGTGGAGCAGAGGGGCAGGGGAGGCAGGGGAAGCAGGGGGAGAATAATAACTCCTCAGTTAACAGTCAAGGCTTCGACTCCGCTCAGCCTTGACCCTTCGACTCCGCTCAGCCTTGACCCTTCGACTCCGCTCAGGGTCAACAATCAGCACTCTCAAAGCCTCATGCCCAATTATTATGAAACGAATTCTTTTTATACCTGTATTTATATGCTTAAGTTTATTGACTGGGTGTTTTGGCTACCCTCGGATTTTGAATTATCCTTTTGATTCGGGGGGGCGCAGTCTCAATAGTCTCGCTTCGGAATTAGATCCGCAAATATCTGGAAGATACATTGTTTTTGTTACCGACCGACGGGGTAGCCAAGATGTTTATATGTTTGATACGCTAACTCGTGATTTGGTTGATTTACCAGGTTTAAATTCATTTGATGCGATCGCCAATCATCCCAGCGTTTCCCAAGATGGTCGTTTTGTTGTGTTCGCAGCTAGTCGCCAAGGGCGATCGGCTATTTTTCTCTACGATCGAGATACACGCCAATCACGTAATTTGACTTCTAACTTGCAAGCAGAAGTCCGCAACCCGACAATTAGTGCTGATGGTAATCGAATTGCTTTTGAGTCCAGTAACAACGGGCAGTGGGATGTTTTAGTATACGACCGTTATGGACGACCGTTGAATATACCTCAGGAACCGCGTTAGAGATGGGGACTGGGAAAAGGCAGGGGGCAGGGGGCAGGGGGCAAGGGGGAAAATGAAACATTACCTCTTTCCCCTCTGCTCCCTTCTTCCTGCTCGCCTGCCTTCTCATCTCCCCACTGCCTCTTCTTCCTGCACAGATTCAATGAGCGATCGCACTTGTTGTGTCCCCTGAGAAGCTTCAAATGATAAGGGGAATTTCCCTCGAGATAACATTCGCAGTCCTAAAGGTGCAAGGCTGAGTAGTCCTTTGAGGTCGCGAAAATAATTACCGACTACTTGTAAACCAAATTGACGCTCATCAATCCAACCACCTTGTTTGACTAAATCGACTAATACTTTGCGGTGGCGAATTGAGCGACTGTCACTGGCTTGTTTTTCGCTGAGAATTTCTTGTTTAATTTTGGTGATTTGTTCTAGTGGTGCAACTTCCATTGGACAAACGCTATCGCAGTACAAACAACGCGTACAACCCCACACACCTTTAGTACCTTCGTTGTAACTTGCTAAGCGATTTTCGGTATCGCTATCTCGTGAGTCTGCTACCATGCGGTAAGCTTTGGCAAGGGCATGGGGACCAAAGAAATCTGGATTCACTTCGCGGGCATTGCACTCAGAGTAACAGGCACCGCACATAATACAGTTGCCAGTTTGATCGAGGCGCGATCGCTCTTCTGGTGTTTGCAAAAATTCTCTTTCTGGTACTTGTCGTGCTGCCGTACTTACATAAGGAGCAACTGCTTCTAAATTGTTCCAGAAACTGCTCATATCTACAACCAAATCCTTAATCACGGGCATATTGCCGAGAGGGGCGATGGTGATTTCACCAATGGCATTTACTTTGCTTTCGGATGATGGTATTTGTTGTAATCTGGCGAGTTCACTGCCAATATTTTCCTTACAAGCTAAAGCCGAACGCCCATTAATTCGCATAGCACAACTACCACAAATTGTATTGCGGCAGTTTTTGCGAAATGCCAAAGTCCCATCTTGCTCCCACTTAATATGATTGAGGCAATCGAGGATTGTATTACCAGGTTGAGCCTCCACAATATAGGTTTGTACAACAGGGGAGGAATTTTGTTGCTGTCGAATCACCTTAAAAATAACTTCCATTGCTTCTAACCAAAATTTTAAAATTGCTTTACCAGCCTCAAAAATCATCAGTCAAGGCAGGTACTCGTCAAAAGTGAGCCATATTCTTTTTACCCTGAATTCTAAGTCTGATGTTAATAAGCTGACGATAAAAGAGCAACTGATTCTAGTTTAAGGATAACCATTAAAGTTTTACTTGTAGCACTGCTGTAGGGCAGTCCTAAATGAATTGTAAACAAATCTACTGCCTATTCTCTACTCCCTATTCCCTGCCTGCACGAGTAGTTTATAAATCAAATAGGATTGCTATAGAACAGATTTACGCCTACTTTTGAGCTAAAACACCAAAATTGTCATTCCAGCTTTGCATTTAATTTACCTGTTTGCAAGTGTCAAGCAAAGGTGGTTTGCCTGAAGAGTGACTCTTGTTCATCTCCTACGTAGCGATAATATCCAAATTAAATGTATGTCAAGTTGTGTTAAAGCAACTAGCTATCAAAATCCGTTAAGCAGTGGCAAAGGCAGAATCTTTTGATTATATAGAAGTGTGAAAGCGCACGATCAACATATGCTGGGAAAATCGCAGGCTAAGCATATGTTAAGAGATTTATTCTTCCCATAGACAGACGTGCAGAATCCTCTGACCACTTTTTACTTGACGGTAATAAACCCAGAAAAATTTTTCTGGACTTTCAAATAAAAGTTCTTGTACCGGGAAACCTAGATACGCGAGAGTTTTGCTTTTTGCTTCCTCTGAATCAAAAAATCTTGGATTTCAGTCATTGGTCAAAACTACTCGTCTAAATTAGATAAATTTTTATAAAAGCCATTGGACAATGCTCACGCTTGCAATCAAGGGTTAGAAAAATCGTCACTGGTTTTTTCTCGCTGAAGTCCAGTGATTTAAATAAAAATTTACCAGCAAGTTTAATTCAAAATTAAACAAGTATTTTGCTATTATTAGTCCATGCTAGTATTTAATATAAAATTACGAAGTCACAAAACCAGAATCAATAGCCGTATCAGCGCGGCTAATACTGCTTTGTTGATTCGTAATGTAGAGACAAGAAAATTCGCGTCTCTACTCGCAGGACAAAAGGGTGTATACCCATAGGACTCTATTGAAATACTATGCTGTCATCAGCTGGAGAGGATAAGTAGAGAAATTTCTACAACTCAAAAGCAAGAAAGGCAAGCACTGAAAGTGAAAAACCTGCAATTTTTTGGGTCTACGACACATTTGTAGTAGAACCTACCCAATTTGTAAAGGTGGCTGAAAATTACACCCCTACAGTAGCGCCAAAAGAGAAAATAGTTTCCTTTTTAATGGCGAATAATGGTTAAAAATACCGTAAAATCACCAAAATAAATCTCTTTGGTAACTATGACCTCTAATAGGTTGTGAACAACCATAATAGAAGTGCTTTTGGCTCCGTTCAGCAGGAATTCACCCGTTACACTAGAGTCCTAAGTAGCTTTATGCAAATGCTAAAAAGCCGAATACTGGCATGAAACTACATCGTTTATCAGTTTGGAGAGAGTAAGGAAAAATTGAGCATAATGAGTGAAACTGCAACCGCGCCATTAACCGGAAAAGCGTTACTTGCTAAAGTAAAAGAACTTTCCACTTTACCACGCCGAGAAAGAGCTAAGCAGTGCGGCTATTACACTGTTACTAAGAATAATCAGGTTCGCGTCAATCTCACAGATTTTTATGATGCTTTGCTATCAGCTAGGGGAATTCCTCTTAGTCCTGAAGCACCAAAAGATGGTCGCGGTCGTGAACCGACGTATCGCGTTAGCGTCCATCAAAATGGTCAAATTGTCATTGGTGCTACATACACCAAAGCAATGGGCTTAAAGCCTGGAGATGAGTTTGAAATTAGGTTGGGATACAAGCATATTCACCTGATTCAACTTGGTGAAAGTGATAAAAAACTAACCTCACCAGATATAGACGACGTTGACGACGAATCAGACGAAGATTTAGACGAAGAAGAGTAAATAAAGCTGGTGGTAGGGATAAGTTTCAGGTGAATACTTGATAACTTTTCCTTACCGCGACAGCTAACTGGTAGCCCTGTTGAGAGAATTTTGTCGAGGTAAAAAATACGATTAGACCCCTTGCCGGAGTCAGTAAGTTTGGTAGAGTCTTGATTAATTAACAGGAAATCTATAGTGCAAGAAGTCTATCGTGTTTTTTTGTTTGTGTTGACAAATTTTTTTGAGCTTTCGGTCAACGCCTTACTGGGATTTATGGAAAATGCACCTGCACTAGTTGTAGTGATGGTGTTCCTAATTTGCTGGGTAGGGTGTTGGTTACCAGTGGTAACAATATCAGGGATATTGCTCAATTGGCAACCTAGCAAATTTTTGCAGCCAGAGCAAAAAATGCCGTTGTTGGTGTCACTTTACCTATTAGCTCCCCTAATTCTCTGGGGAGTTAGTTTGTTAGTGAATAGGTCTTTCTTAGATTACGGACTTGTTGTCAATCTTTCGATTCTAAATTCTTTAGCACTAGGTTTCGGCTTAGGAGTGCTGAGCCTAGCTATTGTATTTAGTGGGCAATTTGCGTTAGGTTGGTCTTCTTTTCAAAACTCGAATATTAAGTTACTACTACCCATCTTGCTACCGATTTTCTTTATAGCTTTGTTAGTTGGTGGGATAGAAGAGTTAGTTTTTCGGGGTTTTTTGTTGACTGAATTATTGCAGGATTATCCGGTTTGGTTAGCAGCAATAATCTCTAGCTTGATTTTTGCCTTCTTACATCTGGTTTGGGAGCAACGCGAAACTGTACCTCAACTCCCTGGATTGTGGCTGATGGGAATGGTATTGGTATTGGCGCGGTTTGCCTCTAGCGGTAATTTGGGTTTAGCTTGGGGATTGCACGCCGGATGGGTATGGGCGATCGCTACTATAGACACAGCAGAACTAATTACTTACACAGGTAAAGTCTCTGACTGGTTCACAGGTAAGAACAAAAAACCTCTAGCCGGCTTTGCAGGAATTATTTGTGTAGTGGGAACTGGAATAATTGTCTGGTTGCTGGCTAAGTATTTTTGACTAGATGTATGAAATAATAAAGACGCGATAAATAATAAAGACGCGATAAATAATAAAGACGCGATAAATAATAAAGACGCGATAAATCGCGTCTCTACAAGGGAATGATTATTGTACAGACGGCGATTTATCGCGTCTCTTGTCTTAACTAATAACTCCTAATACAAATTCACCTTCATTCACAGATTGATTAGTTGCAACATCATAAACTAATCCATCTTGTTGAGCGCAGACATCAATTAGAGTAGGTAACTTACCTTCTTTATTAAAACTGAGAATTTGATACAGTTTTTCTCCAGCTTTGACAGTGCTACCTAGTTCGATTCTTTCTTGAATCATACCACCAGCGATCGCATAATATTTCTTCCTGTTGCGGCTGCATACAAAATTCATTTCATGACTTTTTGTTTCAGATGAGCGATGGGAAATTTGCAGTACACCTTTTTGTGCTAAATAGTTTTTCATTCCCCGTACACCTTTGGCAACTGAATTAGAGTTGATTTGCATTCCCGCCCCTAATTCCAGTGTCCAAGCTTCGATATCAAACTTGATTTCTCTACCAAACTCTTGAAAACAAGCTTCCAGTGCTAACCAAGGTTTGATAAAAGCTTCATCAAAAGCATCACCATCATATTTATCGAGTAAGATTCCGAAATCAAGTAGGAAGCATTTGGCACTTTCTTCTCGATTTCGGAAGTAATAAACGTAGTCTAAAGCTTGATTGGTAGAGCTATGCAAATCAATTAAATAATCTGCGTCTAAACTGAGACTTTGTAATTTGTAGCGAAAAAGCTCAGTATAGGGCACAGCACTAGGAGAGTTAATTTTTTCTAAAATTTTTGCGAATTGTTGCTTAATTATAGTTAGATAATTTTGTCGAACGACCTCTAGATCATTATGAAGTTGAGATTTAGTAAAAGCTACTAAATCATCAGCTTCTTTCTCGTAATCCCAAAATATGCGATTCCAGTCTTTAGCTTCGTAAAGGCAGTAACGCCCAGGAGAAAAATGGTGAGCGCGTTCATTTGTTCCTATTGGATTACAAACAGGAACAAGCCAGATTTCCCCACTTAAATTTGTATGATTGATTGTTAATAAAAACTCAATTAACTGGTGAATAACGGCATTGCCAGCGATTTCTGCACCGTGCAAATTAGATTGAATGTAAACCTTTTTACCAGGTTCAGCGCCGATGAATTTGTAAACTTGTAAAAAAAGGCGATCGCCCGAAGCCATTTGACGTAAAGGAATAGTCTCAATAACTGGCAGCATAAAATAATTCGCTGATAATTTGAGTACATTATCGCTGTATCTGTACTGAATTAAAACTCAATCTTCCTCTGAGTGCCTCTGCGTGAATTACCCAAATAAGCTAGCATCAAGTTACCCAGTAACCAGCACAGCAGGAATGGCAACAAATTGGTTGCGAATCACCCATCAAAGCGAAACAATCCAACTTTCTTGGCAACGCGGATATGAAAATCGTCGCTTAGCCCCAGCAGTGTCCTTTCAACAACTCTTCGATGAAGAAAATGCGGCTGAATTGCGCTGGTATTTGGAAGATTATTTAAGTGAATCACAAAATTGCTGCTGTTTATCACCAACTGGGCAGCGTAGCAGATAACACTATGCAAGCTGACGCAAGCTGACAAACTGAAGGATAAAATCCAATACGCTTGGTATTAAGCACAAAAGTAGTAGCGCGGCAAGCTTAATTTATTGGGTTGAGTAATCACATAACAGTTTCATTTTGGATTTTCTAGGTTGTTTAAACCCAACGTTTTAAGCTTGCCGCGCTACTACATCAGTTTTAGTTTTTAGCCTTAACTTAACCGTATTGAGATAAAATCGACGCACATGGTAACAAGCACGATATTTTTTAGAGTGCTTTCCATTCATCTTTACTGATTTGTGCTTGTTTTAATATTTTTGCTACTAAACCTTTGCTAATGTCTCCTTTGTGCTGATTAGGAATGATTAATTCCAGGTCATCCTTAAGTTTTGTTTAAGTGTTGTTAGCGATCGCATAAGCTTTTGTCAAAATATTGTAACTCCAAGGCTTAATTTTGTAACTGTAAGGCTTATTGCTATAACTTTAAGTCTTAATCTCGTAACTTTAAGTCTTAATCTCGTAACTTTAAGCCTTAATCTCGTAACTTTAAGCCTTAATGTCGTAACCTTAAGGCTTAATGTTGTAATGTTGGTGACGACAAGACATTCACTTATAACTGCAATCGTTGATTCAAGAACTAATAAATTCTCCCTAGGCTAGGTAATTTTCTAGGAGATGGCTATTATGGTAAATCTCAATACTTCCAATAATGCCGGCAATGATTTTATGGGTGCAGTTCCCATGAAAGTTAAACTAACAAATGCCATAGACGAAGCACTTGTGAGTCGAGGAATGCTTAACCCCAATATGTTGCGGGTATATGAAACCGAAGCACTGGTGCATACTGTGTTTACGGGGCAAAATCACGGAATATACCAAAAACCCTGGTAGCGCTTCTTTGTTTAATAGTGTTATTGGTTCACTGGTGATTGTTACTGCTGCACATGGAATACCGATTGATGGAGCGTAGGCGTAGCCCGTCGTAGACATCGCCACAATCGTCGTATTATATATTCTAAAAATCGGCATCAACGTTTTATGCAAATACACCGAACCAGAAACTCAGAACCAACAAAACGATAATAAATAACTTTTCCCCCATTCTCCTCGTCCCCGCCTCCTCTTCACGTTCCTGGCAAATTTCGCAAACGTTCATCTAAATGAGTACGGTCTGCCAAAAATTTTAACAACGGCCCGTGTGAGCTAAATTCTACTACGCTGACCGACCCCACAGGACATCCCAAACGAAAGCGGAAACGTCCAACATCAATTCCTAGTAAATTACACAGAATAATTCTGATAGTTGCTTTGTGGGAAACTACTAAAACATTGCCACTACTGTAATTTTGCTTGATTTCTTCAATTACTTGCATGGCGCGAGAAGCAATTGTAACTGCCATTTCTCCACCATTTGGCGCATTCCAAGCCGGATCTGCTGACCAGCGAATATAATCATCGTGATATTCACGACTAATTACTTCTGGGGTTTTTCCTTCCCAGATGCCATAATTAATTTCCTTCAAACCATCCCTAAGTTGTGGTTCCATCCCTAGAGCTTGATATAAAGGTTTTGCGGTCTCCACAGTTCGCCGCATTGGACTACAAAAGATTTCTGTCCAAGCTGTGGAACTGTATGCAGCGGCAAAGGCTTTTGCCATTTCCAAGCCTTCTGGGGTAAGTTCTGAGTCTATAGAACCACAAAAGGAATTATTACGACTACATTCTGTCTGTCCGTGACGAAGAAAATAAAGAGTTAGGCTCATGGTATATTCTCATGGATTATAAATTCAAGAGCGCTAACAATCACATGTAATTGAAGATAGTTAATGCCTGTGGTATATTACTATCATTTTTGATTGATAGAGCAAAATTTACTAGCCAGAATAGAGAAGAGAATTAGGCAAAAAAGAAAGGTGAGCTATGCCCACCATACTTTGTTACGCAACACAACAAATTACTCTCTTCCCGCCATAAGATTACCTATCCTATTTCTTCCTTTGCGATCTTTGCATCCTACCCTGCGGGAAGCCGCTCTGAGTTTATGCGGTTCGTTAAAAAATTAGGTATTCTTTGAGCAGGAAGGGAGTAAGAACTCAAAATTTATTTGCGACTACCTAACCACTTAGCAGCAGCAATCCCAAGAATACCTGCCACTACAGGATTACTGAGAAATTTGATAATCCCTGGTTGCTCCGCCAGCACTTCGCGGAAAATGTCTGGGTGGTTGTGGTAGACGAAGGACGCAAGTTTGCTAACATCATCAGCACTCATGCGGCTAGGGTGATGTGTAGAAAGGCCCAACTGTTGTTCTAAATGGCGATCGTCTAGTCCTCTTTCCTTCAAATGTTTGAAAAAGGCGCGTGCTACATCATCCCGTTCATTGGGTTTAATTTGGGCGATCGCCTGTTGTAATTCAGGCTCCATTTGGCTAGTAGGAATTTTATCTGGATGCAAAGATCGACCAAACAACTGGCGACGTTGATCTGGTGTTGTACGTTGGGCAAAATCATCAAAATTTTGATATTCAGTTGTTGAATTGGCTGTAGGCTCATCCAGAGATTCAACATTTCCCCCAGCCAAATCTTTCATTATTTGCCGTCTATATTCTTCATTACTTGTCATTGTACTCATCTCCTTTTTTACGGCTAAATTTTCCTATTTATTGCTTACAGACAGGATTAATTGCATCTCTATCTGCTCCCCCTTTTCTTCACGGGAAATTCAGCAACTAGGTATACTTGACTTGATTAGTCTGAACGTCATATTCAGTAGTCAAAATCAATTGCTTGTTAGGGCTATAAACTAAAACTTTCAAGTCTTGATTTGGGAAATTCTTACGAAAACCTTGAACTAAAGATTTTGCTAATGGTCGCACTTCGTTAGGACGCACTTGAGGAGAAATCACAACGCCTAATTTGTTGTTATCACGAACATAGGCATCTTTAATTAATCCTCGAGACGTTTGCACAACCCAGTTACCAAAAGTTTGTCCTCCTGGGGTATTGCCACGCTCTAACTCTGCATAAGCTACATCTCGACCAATTGCTGGCGGGGTTGTTGTGCGGTCAATTTCTGACACTGTACCACCAGCACAAGCAGTAGTTATCATCAGCACCAATATTAAAACGAAAGTCGCCAATATTTTGCGACTTTGTTGAAGTAGGATCATTTTTTCCTCCTATTTTAAGATACATTCAATAAGAAATTAAACGGCTGATAAATTACAACCAGTGAATTTTCTAAAGTTTTAATTTTTTTACAGATGTAAACTGAAAATGGTATATGAAGTGTAAAGACGTTATTAATAACGTCTTTACATAATTTATCCAACTCAAGTTTCTAACCTGTTATATACCTTGTCTAAGGTATAGAAAATGGGTTTAGCTTGGCTCTTGAACACATCACAATTTATTTTGCAAAAATGGCATACACCCTGCTGAAATTTCTAGAAATTCTAGAAATTTTGTCAAAATATGTACTTTAGTCAATCTTCTTCTTGATATTCTCTTTCACGTCTTCGATGCCATGACGTACTTCGCTTTCAGCTTGCTTTGCTTTGCCTTCGGCTTTATCTTCTGGATCTCCAGTTATATTTCCTGCTGCTTCTTGGGCTTTACCTTCAATATTTTTACCAGCAGCTTTAGCCCGATCTTCTAAGCTCATTTGATACTCCTATTTATTTTATGAAAAGTTTATTTCAAAGCTGTAAACTAACTTTGAAATCCTTTGTTATTACCTTTACAGCCTAACTTAAGATTTTTGCTAAAGCCTTCCACCACAAGGTATATTCAAAAATTTAGAATTCAAAATTCAGATTTCAGAATTCAGAACAGTAATTATAGTAAGCATCCTAGCTATTGTTTGAAGCTAAAATCAAATAATTAAAGCTTAGTTACCTATGCTAAAAGACATAGAATAAATACAAATATTTTCGGAGTGTTGAAATTAAAAAAACCCAGTTTTGTAGAGAAACTGGGTTAATGAAAGTTATGAGGATATTTTTTGGTTTAATCTAGAAAACCCATGAGGTTTGCAGAATCGTCTATATCATTTGATGCTATTGGACGGTTACCAAATACTGAATAGCTTTCGGCTACTACTAATGAACTTGAACTAACTGGACGAATACCAGAGAGGTTAATACTTTCAACGACTTTGAATGTGTGAGCACCAATTGGACGAATACCCATTGCGTTATAGGTTTCCACAACTTCCAAGGTACTGGTACTAACAGGACGAATTCCAGAAATTGAAAGTTTTTCAGCAACTTCCAAGTCGCTGCTACCTATGGGACGAACTCCAGCAATGGCGAGTGTTCCACGAGTATCTGGTGCTGACTGTTCGCTACCTTCCTCGACTTGATCTTTATTCACGTTCTGGCCTTGGTGATTTTCAACTTCCACTGTAGTTTCCCCTTTCAGTTTTGCGTACTTCTGCCGAGGACCGATCGCTTTAGCACCACTGCTAATAGCCATAACTGAATACCTCTGGTTTATTAATTGAATTTTACAATAATTAAGGAAAGATGAATTTTTCCTATGTATCAAAGTTTAACCTTAAAAATCCTCACATAGATATAAGAATCTTTAAAACTTACACATAAGTAAATCCGAATAGTAAAAATTTGTAAAGTATTATTGCTATTTACTGGCTTGCTTAGCCAGCTACAATAGATAGAGTGTGAAATCGTCACCATCAGACAGGGTATTTTCAGCAAAACTGTATGACAGAATTTTGTCTTCAAGCTCCCTTTAGTCCGACAGGCGATCAACCGCAAGCGATCGCTCAACTCAGTGCAAGTATCCAAGATGGCAATCGTTACCAAACATTGCTAGGTGCTACAGGAACAGGCAAGACATTTTCAGTAGCAGCAGTGATTGAAAAAATTGGCAAGCCTACTTTAGTCCTAGCGCACAACAAAACCCTAGCTGCACAACTTTGTAACGAACTACGAGAGTTCTTTCCCAACAATGCAGTCGAGTATTTCGTCAGCTACTACGATTATTATCAGCCGGAAGCATATATTCCCGTCACCGATACTTATATTGAAAAAACGGCGGCAATTAATGATGAGATAGATATGTTGCGGCATTCAGCAACGCGATCGCTCTTTGAACGCCGTGATGTGATTGTCGTTGCTTCCATCAGTTGCATCTACGGTTTAGGAATGCCAGCAGAATATCTCAAAGCTGCCATCCCTCTCCAGATAGGTATGGAAGTAAATCAACGTCAAATTTTACGGGATTTGACAAATGTTCAATATAGCCGTAATGACGTAGAAATGGGTCGGGGAAAATTTCGCGTCCGGGGTGATGTTTTAGAAATTGGCCCAGCTTATGAAGACCGGATTATTCGTGTCGAATTTTTTGGTGATGAAATAGATGCGATTCGTTATATCGACCCCGTAACGGGTGAAATTCTTAAAAGTTTAGAAGCCGTAAATGTTTATCCTGCACGTCACTTTGTCACCCCAGAAGAACGGCTAGAAATAGCCTGTCAAGATATTGCTGCCGAATTAAAACAGCAAAAAGCCGACTTAGAACAAGCCGGAAAATTATTAGAAGCGCAACGCATAGATCAGCGGACACGTTACGACTTAGAAATGTTGCGGGAAGTGGGTTATTGTAATGGCGTAGAGAACTATTCCCGCCACTTAGCAGGAAGACAGGCTGGAGAACCACCAGAATGTTTAATTGATTATTTTCCCAAAGATTGGCTATTAGTTATCGATGAATCTCACGTTACCGTCCCCCAAATTCGGGGTATGTATAACGGCGACCAAGCGAGAAAAAAAGTTTTAATCGATCATGGATTTCGGCTTCCCAGTGCTGCTGATAATCGTCCTTTGAAAGCAGAAGAATTCTGGCAAAAAGTGAACCAGTGTATTTTTGTTTCAGCAACTCCAGGAAATTGGGAATTAGAAATTTCTGAAGGTCGTATAGTAGAACAGGTAATTCGACCAACTGGGGTGATTGACCCAGAAATTTCTGTGCGTCCGACAGAAGGACAAATTGATGATTTATTAGGAGAAATTAAAGACAGAGTTGACCGCCACGAACGAGTGCTGATTACCACATTAACTAAGCGCATGGCGGAAGATTTAACCGAATATCTGGAAGACCACAGTATTCGAGTGCGGTATTTACATTCTGAGATTAATTCAATTGAGCGAATTGAAATTTTGCAGAACTTACGCGAAGGGAACTTCGATGTCTTAGTGGGAGTAAACTTGCTGCGGGAAGGTTTGGATTTACCCGAAGTTTCCCTAGTAGTAATTATGGACGCAGACAAAGAAGGTTTCTTGCGAGCCGAACGTTCTTTAATTCAAACTATTGGTAGAGCAGCACGTCACATTCGGGGACAAGCGATTTTGTATGCTGATAATCTAACCGACAGCATGATTAAAGCCATTGATGAAACAGACAGGCGGCGTGGTATTCAAACGGCACATAATCGACTACATGGAATTACACCGCAACCGATAGTGAAAAAGTCAAGTAATGCGATTTTGTCTTTTTTAGATGTATCTCGGCGGTTGAATGCAACTGATTTAAAAATTGTAGATGAACATATAGATGAACTACCTCTAGAACAGATTCCAGAATTGATTACTCTGTTAGAAACACAGATGAAAGAAGCAGCGAAAAAATTGGAATTTGAAGAAGCCGCAAAACTGCGCGATCGCATTAAACATTTGCGAGATAAAATGCTCGGACGTTAATACTTAGTCAGGATAGCAATAAAGAAAATGCTCTTTTTTCGCTATCCTAGAAAAAGTAAATTATTTACTGATCGCACCGATAGTTGCTTTACCCGATCGCATTTTGATGAGTGCTGAAGAATATCTAGTTTGGGAACCCACCCAAGAGCAACGCTACGAGTACTGGGATGGCAAAGTTGTAGCGATGAGTGGTGGTACGCGCAACCATAATCGAGTTTCTTTCAATTTCTCGAAGCTCTTAGATGATGCTCTAGTTGACCGCTCCTGTGAAGTATACATTGTAGATGTGAAGGTGCAGGTAGAACTAGGGCAAAAGTATTTTTATCCGGATGTAGTGGTGACTTGCGATGAGCGTGATACCGATCCACAATTGGTACAATTTCCCTGTCTAATTATCGAAGTGCTATCGCCTTCAACAGAAGCAGTTGATAGAGGGAAAAAGTTTGCCAAATATCGCCAATCTCCAACCTTGGAAGAATATGTTTTAGTACAAGTAGATCAACCGAGTGTGGAAGTGTTTCGGCGCAGTGAACAGGGAAAATGGGTGCTGTCTGAGTATAATTTAGATGAAATATTGCGGCTAGAATCGGTGGATGTGGAGATAGCGATCGCTCATTTGTACCGCCAAGTGGAGTTTGAAGCCGAAACCACGGAAAATTGAAACATAGTCAATACCAGTTAGCGATCGCAAGTCCCGTAACTCTCGAAAATTCTTTGACATTGTGAGTGACAAGAGTCGCTGGAAGTGCGATCGCTATCAATATAGCAGAAGGCAGAAGGCAGGAGGCAGGAGGCAGGAGGTAAAAGTATTACTATTCCTAGCTTCCATGCTTTCAAAATGTCCTAACCTGTGTGACTACGGCTATACTGCTCGCTTTGTGCATTTTTAACTCGGCATTGGATTTGGGGAAAAGGTTAATGGTTCGACAAGCTCACCAACCGGGTAAAGGTTAAAGGTTTTTTCTTTCCCCCTTTCCCCTTCCCCTTTTCCCCAAAACCCGACAAGTATTGCGATCGCTATTCCTGCAATCAAAATATCCAAATCAAAACCATCCTCGTAGCTTTTTATGTACCTGCGCCAAATACCACATATAATCATCAATTTTGTAATTATCAGCAGCTTTAACTATATATTCCTGAGCCAAATCAAGATTATTTTCAGCTTCATAATATAATCCCAAATAAAGATGACTGTAAAAATTTCCATTTATGCCTTGCGATCGCCCAACATTTAAAACATCATCTGGCGTACAATTTCCTGCATACAAATCATATACGCGCTGCATCACACGCCGAGGGTCATTTTTTACAGTTAGTAAAGAATTACGTGCCTCTTCAACACCTGACATCCGAGCTATGCAGAGATATCGCCATACTGTTTCTTCCACATCTTGAGCATTCACAGTCAAATCTATTTCAAATTGTTGAGCGCCCTGGGCAAATCTTTCTGCATAATAGTACGATAATCCACGTTGCCAGAGGTAGGGTTTGATGCGGATATCCAATTGCTCTGCTGTATCAAAATCTTCAATAGATTCATCAATTTTAGCTAGCTGAAAGTTAACCATACCTCGGTGAATGTAAGCATTGGGATTTTTTGGTTGATTGCGAATGGTTTCGTTCCAGTGCTGGAGTTTATTTTCTAATGAATTTGAAAAAAACATAAATTAGAACTTTGGGAGCTTTCTTCGGAAGAATTTACCACAATGCCTTCTCGAAAATCTGCTGAAGAAGTGCAGCAAGAACGCGATCGCCAAAAGCAGCAGCTAAAAGATTTAGCCATTTTTCTTGTCTGTGGATTACCAGCACTGGCAAACGCTTTAAAATCAAAGATGGTATTCTCTGGAATCTTCTAGATAAAGACAATCAGTTTTATGGTCAAGCAGCACTATACTCTAAATGTACTTATGTCAGATCAGTGCTGCCTCATCGATATCAAGTACTAATTATTCACTTAGTTAAAGCGAGATCTATCCACGAGGTAGAAGAAACTACTTGCACAAATCAGTAATGTAGAGTTTGTGTCTTCAAGTCAGGAAAAGCGCCCGTGGTTCCAATTAGAGATAATAATCCTACAAAAATTACCCCTTATGTGACTTATGGACTGGTTGCTGCCAACGTCCTCGCATTTATTTATGAATCAAGTCTTCCCCCACAAGCATTAAATGGGTTTTTACACCTTGCGGCTGTAGTTCCGCGTGAACTCACCTTGAGCTTTGCTGGTATTTCTGTACATCAACCAGTGCCAGAGTGGGCAACTTTGATTACCTCACAATTTTTGCACGGCGGTTTGTTGCACTTAGCCGGCAATATGTTGTTTCTCTGGATTTTTGGTAATAACGTTGAAGATAAATTAGGTCATGCCAAATATTTATTGTTCTATTTATCTTGCGGCGTTTTAGCATCATTAACCCAGTGGTACTTTGGTCAAGATTCTAGCATTCCTTCATTGGGTGCGAGTGGTGCGATCGCAGGTGTCATGGGAGCCTACATTCTTCGCTTTCCCAAAGCTGAAGTTATTGGTGTTGTACCCTTAGGGTTTTTCTTCCCGACTTTCCGCGTCCCAGCATACTTCTTTCTAGGATTCTGGTTTCTCGAACAAGCCTTCTACGGACTTGTTAGCCTCGAAACACCCACCAACATCGGTATGGAAAGCGGCGGTATTGCCTACTGGGCCCATGCAGGCGGTTTTATCTTTGGGGCAATTCTTGGCCCACTGTTAGGTTTATTTAGCGATAAATCCCCAGAAGAATCTTGGTCATAGTAGTTATAGCAGAAGGCAGAAGGCAGGAGGCAGGAGGTAAAAGTATTACTATTCCTAGCTTCCATGCTTTCAAAATGTCCTAACCTGTGTGACTACGGCTATATCAGCAGTTTTCATTTTTAAGCTTATCCCACTCCTAAAAAGGGTGGGATTTTGCATTATTTGTTATTTTTCCTTTGGGATGATTGCGGAGATACAGCAGATTTCAAGTTACTGAACTATACTATCTAGCTCTCAAAGCTAAGCACAGAGACTATTTTAATTCTGGATTCCGAATTCAGAATTCTGACTCCTGAATTATGCTGTATTGTTGTCAAATTACTCTGAGTTAAAATACTTAAACTCAACAACTGCGGGTAATACAAGCTATATTGCAGTTAGTCAATAATTTAGGAAAAACACCTGTGTTTCCTCTCTACGATGAAAATCCCACGCGTATTACCCCGTATTTCACCTACGGGTTAATTGGCATGAATATTTTAGTTTTTCTTCATGAGGTGACCCTGCCGAATGCACAATTAAATCAATTTTTAAGTCAGTATGCAGTAGTTCCTCAAGAATTAACCACCAATTTATCTGGGGAATGGATAACGTTATTTACCTCACAATTCTTACACGGCGGATGGTGGCACTTAATCTCAAATATGGTGTTTCTCTGGGTTTTTGGCAACAATATTGAAGATCGTTTAGGTCATTTTAAATATTTAATTTTTTATTTGACATGTGGTGCTTTAGCTGCATCGTGCCAATGGTTTATTAGCATCAATTCTGAGATTCCTTCCTTGGGAGCAAGTGGCGCTATCTCTGGGGTTTTAGGTGCGTACATTATTCGCTTTCCTCAGGCTAGAGTGATGACTTTAGTCTTTTTGGGGATTTTCATCACCACTATCCGAGTTCCAGCGTTAGTAATAATTGGGCTTTTCTTTGTACAAAATGTAATATCCGGTCTTGCAAGCTTGCAAACAGCCGCTAACATGAGTGTACAAACTGGTGGAGTTGCCTACTGGGCACACATCGGTGGTTTTGTTTTTGGAATGATTCTTGCTCCCTTGTTTGGGTTGTTTAGACGTGATTAATTGGGATTGGGCATGGGAAGAGGACAAGGGGACAAGGAGAAAGATTTATTGCAAATTTTCTACCTATCTCAAGAGTTCCCTTGTCCCCTTGTCTCCCCATCTCCCCCAGTCCCCATTCAATTCGCACCTGCTGAAACTTCTTCTGATTCTTCAACATTTTCTGGTTCTACTTCAGATGAAAACGGTGGGGGAGGTAGAGAAACGACGATATCAGCACCATTAATAATTGCTCCTAATAACCCTAGTTCCGATTCCACTAATTGATCGATCGCCTCACCTAACATGTTCTCCTCTGTATAATGTGGTCGCGCCACTATTACCATGCCATCGCTGTAGGGTTGGATTAATAACGGGTCATTGGATAAACTTAAAGGACTAGTATCTAAAATCACTAAATCAAAACGTTCGCGGACATCATCCATCAGCCGTCGCATTTCGCTAGATTCAAGAATAGCAGCAGATTGCCGCACGGGGCCGGGGCTGGGAAGAATGTATAAATTTTCTACATCAGGAACTAAACGAATACATTCACTCAAGTCAGCATAATAACGCAGGGGTTCAATGGTGGCGTCGGGATCGGGAATTACTTTTAGGGATGTACAACGCGAAGGCGATCGCAAATCTGTTTCAATAATCAAAGTTCTTTTACCAGCACGCGCAGAAGCAATACCCAAGTTATATGCACTTGCTGTTTTACCCTCTAGGCTACTAGTACTAGTAATTAACACCACCTTCAAGTTTTTACCACCAATCCGCCGCAGATTACTACGGAACTTTTCATAAAATTCTAAATAGGAAGAATCTGGAGAAAGTACCACTGGCACAGCTTCTCGATCTAAATCATCAACTAGCATTAAAGGCAACTCTCCCAACAGTGCCACTTCCCGCTGCTTGAGACTCTCGCGAATATCTTCTCTGGTTTTGAAAGTTCCTTCCAGCGATCCCAATAAAAATATCACTCCACCACCAACTAACACACCCAAGAAACCACCCACAGCTAGGGTAATAGGTACACTCTTAGGCGGCTTGATGTCGGGAGCAACTGTCGGGCGTCTGGCAACACTGAGACTACTGGTTGTTTCTGCCTCTGCGGTTTTAGCATCTGTTAGCTTGACCTGCATTTGGTCATAGATGGCTTTTTTGAGTGCAACCTCCTGTTCTAAACGCGATCGCTCTAATTGCTTATTGGGTATCAAAGAATACTCTTTTCGTAAGCGTGCTTCTTGTTGGATTTCTTGAGTTAGTTGTTGTTGGAGTGTCTCCCTTTGGGTTTGTAAAGACACCATTTGGTTTGCCAACTGTTGGCGTGCTGGATCTAAACTACTTTGGGTGCGAATATTGGCAATATCACCCCGCAGTGGAGCCGCCACACCATTACCACCTAACACTTCAGCTGCACGTTGTTGGAGTAATTCTTCAGCAGCTTGTTTTTGACGCAGCAGCTGAATCATAGTTGGGTGTTCAAGTCGTAAATCTTTCTTTAGTAAGGCAATTTGCGACTCAACTTGATAAATTTGCGATCGCAAGTTGCCAATAATGGGATCGGCACTTAAAGCAGACGAGATATAAGCCTGTCCGACTGTTAAGCCTAACTTATTTTGTAAACTGCGAATTTGACCATCAACTCCAGAAATAGTTAATTGAATTTGCCGTTGGAGATTTTGGCTGGAAGTAACGGCGGCAAGCAAACTACCATTTTCAGCTGCTAATATTGCTGTACGCTCGATGCGATCGTACTGTTCCAATCTCTTTTCAGCAATTTGCAATTCGCGTTTAGCTTGTGGTAGGCGCTCGTTAATTTTTTGAATAATTGCTTGTAATCGTCCAGTATTGATGTCACTGCTCAATTTGACCATTGATTGCATCAATTCTGCCAATACTTCTATAGCTCGTTTGGGGTCACTATCTACATATTTCAGTTCAAAAGTAGTAGTTTCAAAATCTCCAGTCCTGGGGTTTTTTTTAGGTAGAGAAAGGACAATACTTGCACCGAGTTGTTTCGGTTTAAGATTCACTTTCTCTGCCACTGCTACAATTATCTGATTTGATAGTAAAACTTCCTCATTTAGTTCCTTTCCCTGCTGTTGGATTTCAGTACCAGTTGCAGAGAAAGAAACGGGCGGGCCACTATATGTAAGTGCGGCGGATGCTATGTAGCTAGCAGGTGGATCTGGTTGCATAGCCACCACTGTTGACCCCGCTATAACTAAACCAAAACTAGCTAGTCCAATCCACTTGTATTTTTCAAAAGCAATAAGATAGCGCTTAACAATTGGTGGGGTCATGGCAGGGGCATATAGTTAGTCATTTGGCATTAGTCATTAGTCATTGTCACTTGTACTGAGCGACTTGTGCTGAGCGAAGTTGAGGTAAGCCGAAGTATTAGTCATTAGTCATTAGTTATCCCTCTTTATCTCCCTACATTCTCCACACTCCCTTATCTCCCCCCTGCCTAATCCGAACCGCCGCCGAAGTTATCAAAAAATCGGAGAAAAGATTGTACATTAAAGAAGGGTTGGGTAATGGTACTCAGTAAATTAGTAATTCTACCGACGAGGTTCCGACCAACAACAATAACATCATTATCTTGGAGTGGCACGTTTTGAGATGCATCCCCGCCCAGAGCTTTTTTAGCATCGAGCTTTTGGGTAACGGCTTTACCTCGTTCAGGATCGAACCGAACCAAGGCGATACTTCGGAGATTAGCAGTGTCGAGATTTACTCCTCCCAAAGCATCTACAAATGTACTGCCATTAGGCAGCGCCTGGGTGGAAATACCTCCCGCAGCGTAGTTTAAAACTCGGACTCTAATCTGTGGTGTAGCTAAGGATGAACGTGCTACCAAATTGCGGTCATAACCATCATCATTGCCGACTTCACGACGAGGCACAACGATCGCATCTCCGTCTTGTAAGCGTAAATTAGGGATTGAACCACCATTTTGCAGCGCTGCATACAAGTCAATAGTTTGCGAAACCACTGAGCCATCCACTAACTTGCGGCGTATTTGCACTTGTCGCAGGTCTGCATTCAACGTTGAACCACCAGATATTAATAAAGCATCAGCAACGCGGGGCGTTGGCGAATTAATCGGATAAATTCCTGGTCGAAATATTTCCCCGCTAATGGTAACTTGGACTGGTCGCGTTCCTATCAAGGATACTACCACGATGGGATCTGGTAAAATTCGACTCAAACCCAAGCGAATTTTTTCTTGAGCTTCTTCCAAAGTTAAACCTTGTAATGACACTGTTCCCACTTGTGGCACTACAACGTTGCCTTCTGGACTAATTAAAGCTTGAAAAACAAAGTCTTGACGCTGGCTTGCTAGGGCTAAAACTATTACTGGATCGACAACATAACGATTTAAACCCAAGCGAATTTTTTCTTGAGCTTCCTCTAGAGTTAGACCTTGCAAGGAAACTGTTCCCAGTAGCGGTACTACAATGTTACCTTCTGGATTGATTACAGCCTGAAAGCTTAACTCTGGAAAGCGCTGAACCGAAACGCTAATTCCATCTCCGATTCCTAAACGATAGGGACCAGGAGGACGCTGAAGCACAACGCCAATAGCATCTCCTGGCCCCAAAAGGTAGCGGCTGAGTTGAGGCGAAATTTCGTCATTTGCACTTGGAGGTACAACGTCCTCAGTACCTGGTACAGGCGAAGGGGGTTGCCCTTGAGATGGGAAAGGTTGAGCAATAACAAGCTGGATAGGTGCTGTTAAAAAAACCCCTACTTGAAGACTGACAAAACACAGGGCGCTGAATGCACGCATATAAGAACTGGGAGTTATCAACATCGGTGCAGGAAAACTATGTAATAATTAGTCGCGCCGACTCGTTATTTTACCCTAAAAATATCCTCAATGTCTCTTTTCTCTACAAGTATTTACCAGGAAAAAGAGGAAAAATTGTGTCAATTCTAATTCTAACTTCATATTTGAAACATCTTTTAACTGAGTTTCAGCCACAGAGCGATCGCACAAATATTTTTCTATTTTTCTAAATCTCTGCACAAATGTAGCTGTAACATAGTCTAAATAGCGTTTGCCATCAATGCACCTTGCACTGTTTCCCCAATAGACTGGGCTAGAGGCCAAGATTTTTCTACTTGCCCTAAGGGTTCCATTGGAATCAGAATGCTCACGGCTACCCAAGGAGTACGCTGCTTACGCCATTGTGCCAATTGGTCAGCCACGAACCAGTTTAATGGCGATGTATTTCCACCGTTTGGCATAGCGTACCATTGCAAGACAGCAAAGGTTTGTTGTGGTGTTGAGGCGCGAAAGAACCTAGCTTCTACTTTCGTTTCAATGTTAGAAGCTAACTTAACAGACGGTTTGACAGTAAATTCAGCACTACGATATTGAGCTACATCCCACTTTCCCCAGCGTGACCTTCCCCAACCGTTAACCTCTGTCCACTCTACCTCTGGTTGATCCATAGGGCCGTTTTGCGGTAGTAAAAGTAAAATTGCCTGAGTATCCTCGGAGCCTTCTTTTTTAATTACCTGCAAAGACCATTTGTGTTCGCCAATTTGCTGTTCTGCTTGTTCAATAGTTTGCCAACCAGGAACAGTTAACCCAGCCTTGCGGATTTGTTTTAATTCCTTGAGACTAGCCACAGGTGGTGGCTGTTTCCATTGCCAGTGTCCTGTTAGGTATCCAGGAACCCCTCCCATCGCCAACAGCAGTAGCAATAACAAAAGTGCTGCTACCCGACTCAATTGGTTTTCTTTGAAAAACTTAGAGAAGGAAATCATCAGTAAAATTTGGAATACTTAGGCAAAATTTTACTTTAAAAATTCCCACTATGAGTTCAGTAATATTTAGGACTTAAGTAGGGAGTGGGGGAGATGAGGAGATGGAGAGATGAAGTCAAGCGTCAACCCTCAACACTCCCTATGCGCCATCCTCAATTTCTGGAGATGCCGACAAATAGTTATTAATCCAATTCAGCAAGGGCACTAAGGACACGAGCATACAAGCAGAATAAAGGTCACCACCCCAACCATCATGGAGCCATTTAAAAGCCGCTTCTTTACCTGTGCCGTGAAAGAAGGTTAGTAAAGTATTACGAATAATATTGGCAGTAGTACTAATTATGACAGCAATGGATAAAAATGATAAGGTTGTGCGGCGTGAAGATAACGCACCTGTCCAATAAAGCAACATCAAACCTACGTAGAGAGTAGTGAACAACATTTTCAGCCCTGCACAATAGGGGGCAACTTCCACAATCCGTCCTCCCACGTAGAGATTTATCTCATCCACGGTTACTTCCATACCAAATTGATTCAGTATGAAGCCTGCGGTGCCAGCGATGAAGCTTTGAAGAGGCAAGGTATAAGGAGCAATCAGGTAGGGTACTGATGTTGGAGTTGCTAAAAATATCAGTAGGAGAGGAAATGCTTGCGATCGCAAACCTGATATTCCCTTAAACCACAAGCACAGCCCCGCTAGTATAACAGGCAGCGAAAGGTTAACCCACTCGCTAACACCGCTAAGATAAAATACTCCCCCCAATAACAAGAAAACACCGCCCAAAGGATGAATAGTATCTGGCAAACGTGCCCACTGTTTCCGGTTCAGCCAGCCCAAATAAGCAGCAAATGGCAAACCAATAATCCCGTGGCTGAAATATTCGTGTTCTGTACTAATATTTTTGTGCAGCCAACCATCCAGCCAATGTAGCAATATAGGAGCATAAAGCAGCAGCAAAATGCCTAAAATGGCTAAATTTAACAAACCTGACACGTTTCTGTTTTTAATCTGTTGCTGGAGTGCCATGATTTTAATTAATTATTGGGCATGGGGTATTGGGCACTTGTACTGAGCGACTTGTGCTGAGCAAAGCCGTTGGCACAGCCTCTCGTAGAGAAGGAAGTTGAGGTAAGCCGAAGTATTGGACATTAGTTTTAGATTAATGACTAATGACTAATGACTGCTGAGAATTTGTTAAGACTGCATTGGCGATCGCAGCTACAACTTCTTTGATTTGGCTACTACTCAAACCAGGATACATAGGTAATGATAATATTTGCTTTGCTAACTTTTCTGCTTGGGGAAAATCTCCAGGCTGATAGCCTAAGTAGGCCAATGCTGGCTGGAGATGGCAAGGAATTGGATAATGAATACCAGTTTGAATTCCTGCTGCTGTTAGTTGTTCTTGGAGTTGCTGACGTTCTATAGGGCAAGAATCATCAACTTTAATCACATAAAGATGATAAACGTGTCCTGTACCACTTTGGTTTTCCATCGGGATAATGCCAGCAGTTGCTAAAGGTGCTAACTCATCGTCATATTCCTGGGCAATAGTCAAGCGATCGCGATTCCACTCGGGTAAATGTGGCAGTTTCTGGTGCAAGATAGCTGCTTGTAAAGTATCTAAGCGGCTATTTGTACCTGATTCAGTGTGAAAATATTTTTGCGATGCGCCATAATTTCGCAAGCGTACCATCTTTTGGGCTACATCAGAATTTCGTGTCAGTAGCATTCCCCCATCCCCAAATGCCCCCAAATTTTTGCTGGGATAGAAACTAAAAGCTGCTGCTATTCCTACTGAACCAGCGTGATATCCGTCTCTTTGGGCGAGGTGTGCTTGTGCTGCATCTTCAAAAATTAGTAATTTGTAGGTATCAGCAAAGTCCAATAAATCCTCTGATGATACCATTTGACCATAGAGATGCACAGGAATAATTGCTTTAGTATGAGGCGTAATTGCCTTTGCTGCTGCTTCTAAGTCAATTAAAGCTGTTTGGCGATCGCAATCTACTAAAATTGGCTTTGCGCCAGCGCGTAAAACTCCAATTAAGGTTGCAATAAAAGTGTTTGCTGGTAAGATCACTTCATCGCCAGCACCAATATTACACGCTTGCAATCCCAAAGCGATCGCATCTGTTCCTGATGCCACACCAACTCCATATTCTGCCCCAGACGCTGCTGCAAATGCCGCTTCAAAATCTGCAAGTGCTTGGCCTAAAACAAAATCCCCTTGTTCCAAAACAGATTGGATTGCATTTTGCAGTTGCCCTTGAATTGGTTCGTGTTGTAACTTCAAGTCTACAAAAGGAACTCTAATAGCCATTTTATTCATGATTCAGTTCTCCTCTAATTTGCCGTTTATTTGTGGATTGTTAGAAAATAAAATTAAATTTTCTCATTTAATTTTTTCTTTTAATTTGCTGCTGTTGTTTACCACAACAACCAATCATTTTTATCGAAAAATTTAAAATAACGCACAGTTTTGCCCATTAAATTGTAATAGGTTTCATCTATTTTATGGAAGCTATTTTGTATTGTTTGGTATAAATAACCCTCTCCAAAAAAGCGTCAGATTTTTGAAATTTGCAGACAGTCTGTGCTTGCTCAAAGTAGGGTAGGTTAGTTTCTAAATATCTCAGATACCACTTGCTTTGAGCTCAAAGACTAGATGTTGATCGCTCCTTTGTGGAACCCCAAAAAACCTTGCTGGCTCTCCAATACAGTGCCTCAACTTTCCCACATAAATTTTGAATTTTGAATTCGGAGCAGTAGTAGTGACTTTAATCAGTAAGTTTTGCTAACAAAAATTACACTTATTTAGCTATTTTTAAGTAAAATTACGCTAAATATACTAACAGAAATTTTCCCTTCTGTACATCAATAATCATAGACCCTTTGCTGTATCCTTAAGGTTAGGTTACCCTGGCTGAATCAAAATCTAACGCTGTCTGATTGCTAAATCTGAAGTAATAGAGACTACACGAGCGATCGATAGAGAACATTCACTAGCAGTAAATAGTAACTGGCGCAGACTCCGTAGCCGACTTAATGGAAGAGGTAAAAATTTTTTGCCTCAAACTTGTTTGTCAGAGGCAAAATTAGGGAATGCTTAAAAATAGCAATTGATAACCCAGAAATAGGGCATATATCAATTTACAGTATCGAGAAATTATTAAGGTAGCAGTGGCAATGGTAGAGCCTGAAAACAAATTATTTGCCTTAAAGGATGGTTGGACTTCTCAGGAAACAAGAGAACAACAACGTCTTAAAGCTTTGTCAGATCTAGGTTTACGGCAACCAGAAACAATTCCGGTTTTTGAAGAAGCCACTCAAACTGCTGCCCACTTTTTGGAAGCACCAATTTCCATTTTGGGATTTGTAGATCAAGAACGCCACTGGTTTAAGTCGGCAGTGGGCTTATCTAGACTGGGACTAATGAATCATTTAGCACAAAGTCGTCAACTCTCACGTAGAGAATCTTTTTGCACTCAAGTAGTGGAGAATTATCAAATATTTGTAATTAATGATACACATAAACTTGCAGATACAATATTGGCTAGCAGCAAGTTAGTGCAGGATTATGGTATCCGCGCTTACCTGGGAGCACCGCTGATTGATGCTTCAGGACATTGTTTAGGTGCATTAGCGGTGATGGATTTAGTACCGCGCAATTTTACAAACCGAGACATTGAGTTTTTACAAATCATAGCTCGTTGGAGCATGAGTGAATTTGAGCGTAACCGACTCCTGCAAGGGAAACTTGAATCAAGCACTCCTGTAGCTCCTATATTTTCACTCAACGACGAACGCAACACCGAGATTAAAATCGCGGCATCTAGTTTAGAAAGTGACTCTGTTTCTAGTAAGCAACTGAAACTGCAACTTTTGGAGCAGCTAACTCAGGAGTTACGCACCCCTTTAACATCCGTACTTGGCATGGCTAGTGTTCTAGGACGTGAAATTTATGGGCCTTTGACGAGTAAACAGAGAGAATATTTGGAAATTATCCAACACAGTGGTCGCTATTTACTTTCTCTAGTAAATGAAATTACTGAACTGGGAACTATAGATGACAACTCAACTGTGCTAAATTTAGCACCTGTAGATATTGAAATGCTCTGTCAGCAAGCTATCAATACTCTAGAAGAAGCAGCTAATCGTCGAGACCAGGATATTCGCCTGTCTATTGAACCGGGACGCAATCGTATTTGGCCTTTAGATAAAGACAAGGTGCGGCAAATCCTGTATCACCTGATTTTTAGTGTGATTCAACTTTCGGCTACAGGTAGTGTTGTTCGCATTCATGTCTCTTATAAGGAAGATACCCTCAATGTTACTATTTGGGTTTCTCATCCCTGGCTGGGAGATGGTATTACTGAGGTTGATCCCTACTTCCGCCTGAATTCTTTGTCATTACTGGAGCTGACAGGTGAAGTAGCAAGCTATAATACCCGCAAAGAAAGCCAAGAACAACCAGATATTTCACCAGTAGCAGTGGACAAGTTAAAAAACTTGAGCGATTCCCACTCAAATTTATTTGCTCCAAATTCAGATATTTTAGCTAAAGGAAATGGAAGTCTTTCTCGTGAAAGCTTGGGTCTGTTGCTAAGCTGTCAGTTGGCAGAGTTGCATGGTGGACAAATTTTGGTTCAAGGTTCATCAGAATCAGGATATCGTTATGTGCTTTCGTTGCCATTACAACTAGCAGCTTCCCCACAAGCAATTAGTGATGTTTAATTTCAATCCAAGAGGATTCTGGACTGGAAATTGGAAGAAAATATTTCCAATCATATTGATTGTCTATGAAATAAATGAAGGGTTAATCAACAGTTGTCTTTTTTAGTATTAATTGAAGTGTTTTGGAATTAAAGGTGAAACTGATGGCTATGAATAAAAGCGCCATCACTAATTTGTAATCTACGTTATTACCTTTTTATCACTATACGCATTATGATCGATTCCAAGTTCTGCGTAGGCAGGCTAATTGATCGCAATGTTTTTTATGAATTTAGTCTGGCAACGATTTACCTTATCATCTTTTCCGGTCAAAGAATATCTCGCTAGCAGTTACGTACACCGTTCTCTGGTGGGGCTGTTGGGTTCTTGGCGGCAAACCAGCGTCTTGATACAGTGGGGAGATGCGATCGCAGCTACTTTACTGTGTTTGGTGTATGCCCTTGCACCTTTTACTTCGAGTACGTTAGTCGGTTTGTTGCTGATAGCTTGTGCAGGATTTTGGCTGCTGTTGACTTTATCTGATGAACCAACAACAACAAATGTTTCGTCAGTTACTCCCATTCACTTGTTGGTATTGCTCTACTGGGCAATTGCCGCAGTAGCAACAGCCTTATCACCAGTCAAAAAGGCAGCCTTTACCGATTTGACAACCTTGAGCCTGTATTTGCTACTATTTGCCCTTTGTGCCAGGGTCTTGAGGTCGCCTCGCCTCCGGTCTGGGATTATCATCCTTTACTTGCATGTTTCGTTAATTGTCAGTGTGTATGGTTTGCGCCAATGGTTTTTTGGAGCCACAGCACTAGCAACTTGGGTTGACCCTGAATCTCCTTTGTCTAAGACTACGAGGGTCTACAGTTATTTAGGCAATCCCAACTTGTTGGCTGGATACCTCCTACCAGCAGTAATTTTTAGCTTAGTGGCAATTTTTGCATGGCAAAGCTGGATTAAAAAAGCTTTAGCATTAACAATGTTTATTGTCAACACTGCTTGTTTAGTTCTGACTTTTAGTCGTGGTGGTTGGATTGGACTTGTGGTAGCAATTTTAGCTGCAATGGCATTGCTAGTTTATTGGAAAAGTATAGAAATGCCACGTTTTTGGCGTACATGGTCGCTACCGATTGTCTTAGGAGGTTTGATAGGGTTATTGCTGCTAGCAGTAATATTTGTAGAGCCAGTGCGTCTGCGGGTATTTAGTATTTTTGCTGACCGCCAAGATAGCAGTAATAATTTTCGCCGCAATGTGTGGGATGCTGTTTTTGAGATGATTGCCGATCGCCCGATTCTCGGTATTGGGCCTGGTCACAACTCTTTTAATAAAGTTTACCCGCTTTATCAACGCCCTCGTTACACTGCTTTGAGTGCTTATTCAATTGTGCTTGAAGTGGCTGTAGAAACTGGATTTCTTGGTTTAGCCTGTTTTCTCTGGCTAATAATCGTGGCATTTAATACAGCATTTTTGCAAATTCGACGATTACGACAGCTCAGAAATGTGGAGGGATTTTGGTTAATTGGAGCGATCGCTATTTTGTTGGGTATGCTAGCTCACGGCACTGTAGATACTGTCTGGTATCGTCCCGAAGTTAATACCATCTGGTGGCTGATAGTTGGCTTAATTGCTAGCTATTGGACACCTTTAACTCAAAACCAGACAAATTCATCTAACTCAGAATTGGCTGCAAACTAACATATAGCAGAATTCAGAATTTAGGAGTAAAACAGGCTTTCTACCTGGTAACCAGGCAAATTGTTGTGTACTTCAGTTTCCTTGAAATCTGCTGTAAATAAGTTGTCAGTTGTTTTCCTTATAACAACTGACAACTGAAAATTTGTGAATTTTTTAGACCGATAGCAATTTACCAAAGGTATTTTGAGTTGCTTGTAGCAATTTGAAAAATTATTCCCACAGATGGATTTAGAAAACCGAGAGGTAGAAGATAGTTCCCAATCAAAAATCCTATTAAGCTGTTCAACATCTAGTTTGCATATCTAAATTTAATACAACTCTTGTGGGGTGGGCATCTTGCCCGCCCTCATTATACAAGTTAAATGTGGAACACCTTAGTCCCTGTAGGTAGTAGCTCCAGGAGCATTGGGGTCACGATAACGGGCTGGTTCGTCGTCACGCTTTTTCCCAGCTAAACCAGCTAGACCGAATAGACCAATTAATCCCAACCAACCCCAATCAAAATCGTTGCGTTCATAAGTGGTCGTCCTTGGAGCAGTAGTAGCTCCAGGATCGGTAGTTGTTTGAGCTTGTGCAGATAGACTTAAAGGCAAAATTCCCATACTTAAGGTGAGAACGCCAGCGCCAACAGCTGTAATGAAATTACTTTTCATAATTGTCAAAATTCCTGATGCCATCCAAAGTTACTCACCAATGTATCGAGTCCCGACATTGGCAGAATCAATCTGCGGCTAGAAACTAAGCATTTTCACAACTCACGCTGTAGGTATACAACATGCTTGTTGCAGCAATGGATTTATCACTCTGATGTAGTAGTTTGGCAAACTGACTGTTAATAGTTTTTCATCGCTCGTTGTATGTCACGCTGGTCTTGGCGACGTTTGAGGTCTTCTCGCTTATCATGCAACTTTTTACCCTTGCCAAGGGCTATACTCACTTTTACCCAGCCTCGTTTGAGATACATTTTCAAAGGGACTAAAGTTAAACCCTGCTGTTCTACTTTGCCAATTAGCTTGCGGAGTTCTTGACGATGCAGCAACAACTTGCGTGTACGGCGTGGTTCATGATTAAAATATTGTCCACTAGCACTATAAGGTGAAATATGGACATTGATTAACCATGCTTCGCCGTCACGAAGCAAAGCATAGCCATCTTGGAGATTGACTTTACCCGCACGAATCGACTTCACCTCAGTTCCTGTCAACTGAATTCCAGCTTCGTAAGTTTCCAGAATTTCATACAAATAACGGGCTTGACGGTTGTCGCTAATAACTTTGTAACCTTCGTTCTTGTCACTCATTGATAATTTGTGTACTTTAAATGTACCGAAAAAATTGTTTGGATTGGTTTATAAATTATAAGGTGTATTTTATAACCTCAATAAATGCTAAACTGTATATTACTAATTTAGCTTTTATAACTTTGTAATTAAAAATTTTCTAGTAACTTTAAATTACCTAGATTTTACTTATTAATCATTGGTCATTGGACAAAGGACAAACACACAAGTATGAGGGTCGGCTTCCTGGACGCGAAACTGCTCTTAAGGGAGACGCTGTTGCTAACTTGCTCCCCCATAGGGGGAAGGTGACAAATAACTATTGACAAAGCGCAAAGTCTCAGATGAGGCTTCCTTAGATCGGACGCCACTGAAGGAGCCGGGAGATCCGTCGAAGGCAGTGGATCGACGGCAGTTCCTTTAAGCTGGGGAACCCCCGAACTTATGATGGTCGCAAACCTCAGATTCAGAGTTCTCTTTGCCAACGGACTGCCTCAACGTTAGTTCCTTTAAACAGGGAAACCCTGCCAACGGACTGCCTGAACTTTGTAAGTGAGGACAAAGGATATTTATGATCGCTACCGAAAAATTATTGTTGAAATCAATATTAATTTACCCAATGGTGAGCATTCACTCTAAGTTATTGATGAGTTGTTACAAATTACAAAGCTGTCTATGCCTCGTAAATATAGAAAATCGAAGCTGAGTTACACTTCGTTAACTCTTCCTAAGGTTTAATACTTTCTTTATAAATCAACCCTGAGGCAGTCATTAGCTGGTAATCCTGTCATAGTATGAAACATAAGAACACTATTACTGCCTGTGTTCACTGATGCAGCTGTAAAAGCAAATTTCTGAGTAAAAAAATGCTAGGGGTGTACTGTCCATGCCCTTGAAGATCCTTGTAGTGGATGATGATCTGGGCACTCGTTTGTCTGTTAGCGACTATCTTGAACTGTCTGGCTACTCTGTGATTACGGCTAATGACGGTCAAGAGGCTTTGCTTATGGTGGATGAGTATCATCCTGATTTGATTGTTACGGATATCGTCATGCCACAGATGAACGGCTATGAACTAGTGCGCCGGGTGCGTCAACAACCTATGTTCCGTCTATTGCCTGTAATTTTATTAACAGCACGAACTAAGACCCAAGAAAGAATTTTGGGTTATCAGTCAGGATGCGATTTATACTTGCCCAAGCCTTTTGAACTGGAAGAATTAGCAGCAGCAATCCGCAATCTTTTGGAGCGATCGCAAATTATCCAATCAGAGTACCGCTTTTCTCATAAAGACAGCTTGGAAATTTCCCCTTCTACAAAAACGGTAGACGCTCATAATTCTCTTTCCACTCAAATTCAAAAACCCCACTTATTTTCATCTCTAACTCATAGAGAACAGGAAGTTTTAGAACTCTTAACTCATGGTCTTTCTAATGCCGAAATGGGTCATCAGCTACATCTGAGTCCTCGAACAGTGGAAAAGTACGTTAGCAGCTTATTGAGAAAAACTTCAACCAGCAACCGAGCAGAATTAGTCCGTTTTGCAATTAAGCATGGCCTAGTGGAATAAAAGTGAGGAGTTAAGAGTTAAAAACGAGTAGTAAGTAGTAAAAAATTTAACTTTTAACTCTTAACTCTTAACTCTTAACTTTAGATTATTGTTTTTTGGCTGGTAACGTAGCTGAGCAGACCTTCACAAGCATCAATCAGTAAATCAATCACCTGATTGAATCCCTCTTGGCCGCCATAATAAGGATCTGGAACTTCCTTGAGGTTGTGTCGAGAGCAAAAATCGCACATCAAACGCACTTTGTGATGATACTGCCCAGTTGGGTCAAGAGTAAGAATATCCTGATAATTCTCTTGATCCATCGCCAAAATAAAATCAAAGTCTTGAAAGTCTGATTTTTGAAATTGGCGTGTGCGACCACGCAGTTGAATTCCTAACTTTGTAGCAGCCGCAGCACTCATACGTCTATCGGGTGGACTACCAATGTGATAGCTAGATGTACCAGCAGAGTCACAGAGGATATGTTTGCTCAAGTCAGCCTGCTCAATTAGATGATTCATAATATTTTCTGCCGATGGCGATCGGCAGATGTTACCTAAGCAGACAAACAAAAGTTTGTAAGACATAAATATTTGTTGCCCTTTGTCAATAGTCATTTGTCCTCTCTTGCAAAGCTCTGTTCGCCGGAAATCGGCGCACGCTGCGGGATTTTGCTACAGACTTTGTGCTTTGTCGTTTGCCCTTTATCTTTAATCATTTGTCGATTATCTAAAACTAATGACCAATGACTAATGACCAATGACCAATGACCAATGACTAATGACTACTAACTTATTGAAATCCAGGAAGCTCAAGCCCACTGGTCAAGTCTTCCATGCGTTCCCGCATTGTTGTTGTGGACTTGTTGTAGGCTTCTTTCATTGCTGCTGTTACAAGATCGGAAAGTACTTCTGCGCCTTCCCCTAAAGCATCTGGCGAAATTTCCACCCGCTTGGGTTCTTGGTTACCACTGACAATTACCTTGACCAGGCCACCGCCAGACTCTCCTTGAATTTCCATTTGCTCCAATTCTTCTTGGAGTCGCTTTGCGCCTTCTTGAACTTGCTGTGCTTTCTTAAAAGCTTCAGCTAATTCTTTCATTTTTCCCAAGCCAAAGCCGAATCCTTGTCCTTTACCTGTCATAATTGGTTTTACGCGTGTGCGTTGAATAACAAATCAAATTCAATTATAGATGCGGTAAGTAATTTGCCTCTTTTTTTACCAATAATTAATGCATTAGGGAATAGGGCATGGGGTATGGGGCATGGAAAAGAGGCAGAGGGGTTGGAGGGCACACACAAAACACTTACTGTAACTTACCTTGTGCTCCTCTGCTCCTCTGCTCCCTGCTCCCTGCTCCCTATACACAAGCAGCTTGAAACTCTCCGAGCATTTTGACTTCTGGCTCTAACCGAATAGACCAACGTTCTTGTACTTGATGTTGGATGTGACGAATCAGACAGAAGATATCACTAGCTTTTGCTCCACCACGGTTAACGATGAAGTTAGCATGGAGTTGTGCTACTTGCGCTCCACCAATTTGGTAGCCTTTGAGACCAGTTTGTTCAATTAACCAGCCAGCGCTGTAAGGTTTGGGATTCCGGAACACACTACCACAACTGGGGAAGTTATATGGTTGAGTGCTTAGCCGATGCTTTTTGTGTTCCTTGGTGATTGCTACAACTTGTGCTGGGTCTGCACCCGGTGTAAGTTGTAAGGTAGCTTGGGTGACTATGCGATCGCCACCTTGCAATAATGAAGTCCGGTAGCTATAACCTAGTCGGTCGGGGGTGAGAGTTTCCAGTGTTCCGTCGGGTGAAAGCACCTGGGCGCTAACTAACATATCTGCGATACAGCTATTATGTGCCCCTGCATTCATCACCACAGCCCCTCCGACTGTGCCAGGAATGCCAACAGCCCACTCTAATCCTTGCCATCCTAATGATGCGGCTTCCCATGCTAAGCTGGGAATTGATTCTCCAGCAGCAACAGTTAATTGCCCTGTTTCGTGGTCAAAGTGGCTGAAGCGGAGATGACGAGTGGCAATCACTAAGCCTGATATCCCACGATCACTCACCAGCAAGTTAGAACCTGCTCCTAGTGTTGTCACTCTTAAATCGCGTTCTTTTGCGTATTTAAGACTTGCTTGCAGTGCTTCTATGTTTCGAGGGGCAACATACAATTGGGCTGCTCCCCCAACCCTATAGGAAGTAAATGCTGACAAGTAAGCCTGGGACTTGATGGCACAATCAGTATTGGGTAAGTAAATTACCTCGTTCTCCACCGAATTAGCTGTTTGTTGTTTCTTTGTATTCAAAGCAGAAGCTGTGCAGACTTTTCCTACTGCCTGGGAAATGGTCATTTTTACTTTTTATTGGTAAATTTTTTACATTTATTTACCGTAAAACTACGGTATTAGACTTAAAATCAAACCGTTACGAAAGGGGTGCTTTGGTCAGAAATGGAACTTCGCAATGTCCCCACTCACGATGTGGCTTTAGCAGGCTCACGCAGTGTTGCAATCATTTCAGGAATGACTTGATTTAAGTTCCCAGCGCCCAAAAACAGCGCCAAGTCTCCTGGACGCAGTGTTTGTAGCAGAAACTCACGTACTGAGGATAAAGATGGTTGATAAACTACCTGGGAATGTTGCTTGGCAATTTCCGCTGTTAGATGTTCACCAGTGATTTGCCCTAAATTGGGTTCGCCTGCACTGTAAATATCAGTCAGCACAACCAAATCAGCATGGCTAAAGGACTGGGCAAATTCTTCTAAAAAGGTAAGTGTACGGCTATAGCGATGGGGCTGGAAGATGGCGACCACTCTTTGTCCTGGTCTTGCCTGTAAACGTGCAGCGGCCAGAGTAGCACGAATCTCAGTGGGATGATGAGCATAGTCATCGATGAAGGTAATACCATCGACTTCACCCCGAAACTCAAAACGGCGTCTCGATCCTTCAAAGGTGGCAATTCCTTTGGCAATTTCTCCAAACTCTAAGCCCAAAACACGACCAACAGCCACTGCTGCTAGGGCATTACTGAGATTGTGCCGACTCAACAGGCGCAAGTTCAACACACCTAAGGCTTTGCCTCTTTCCCAAACTAAAGCTGTGGTGCCATCGGCACGATAATCAATATTAGTAACAGTGTAGTCAGCGTCAGTATCTGAGTGTAAGCTGTAGCTGATTGTTGGTTGCAAGCGATCGCGAACTGTAGCACAGTCAATACTACCTACCAAAGTTTTGCAACCTTTGGCAAATGTCCGGAAGGTGTCAACTACTTCTTCTAATGTATCGTAGTGGTCAGGATGATCGAGTTCAATATTGGTAATGATGCCAATTTCTGGAGCGTGTTTTACTAAAGAACCATCTGATTCATCTGCTTCGGCTACCAAATATTGGCTTTGTCCCAGTCGAGCATTGCCTTCCCAAGCATTGACTTCACCACCTACTAAAATCGTTGGGTCTAGTCCTGCTTGCAGCAACATATAACCAATCATGCTACTGGTTGTAGTTTTGCCGTGGGTTCCTGCTACTGCAATACTATAATAATCAGCAATCAAGGCTGCTAGTACATCTGAACGATGTAAAATTGGACAACCTAATTCCAGAGCTGCTTTATATTCTAAATTATTCGTGTTAATTGCTGTTGAACAAATAACTTGAGGTAGTTTTGAGTTAGTAGTAGCAGCTAATTTTTCAGGTGAATTTAATGCTACGACCTGAGATTCCTGAGGGCGAAATAATTCGAGATTACTTGCCTCTTGTTTACCAAAAATATGAGCGCCGATAGATTCCAACTTGTGCGTAATGTGGTTTGGACGTAGATCCGAACCTGATACTGGAAATTGACGTTTAGCGAGAACGTATGCCAGAGCAGACATACCTATACCGCCGATGCCAATGAAATGAAATGGTCTACCACTAAAATCTACAGAATTACTCATTTATTGCTCCTCTTACACCACACCACACCATAAATCACAAATGACACGCGTATCATAACAGGAATTTGATTTTTACCATAATTACTCCTGCGTTATATTCATGCCTGATACCCGGATGAGTTTTCTGCTCTGGTTTTGCGAGTTCAGAATGATTTTACCTTGGTTGGAGGTTTTTGCTATTTCTGAACTGTTCTTAAGATTATTCGCAAAATTTTGGTCGCGTCGGGACAGAAATTCTTGTAATGACAAATACATATTTTTGGCTACCTTACTGTAATTGACTACGATAGTACATTGTTAGTGAAACTGATTTTAAATTGCATCAAGTCTACTTTGAGAATTGAGTACAATAGTACATTGGTAATGAAACTATTTTTCAATTGCATAAAACCCACGCATAACTAGATGCAGGAACTAGCAATTTTTGGTGGCACATTCGATCCAATTCATTGGGGACACCTGCTCGTAGCCGAGACAGCTTTGCATCAAGTATCCCTTGAAAAGGTAATTTGGGTGCCATCTTTAAATCCTCCTCACAAAGAAGCAGCTTTGTTTGAGCATCGTGTAGAAATGCTGCAATTAGCTACAAAAGATAACCCAGCGTTTACTGTCTCACTAGTGGAGGGAAAACGCTCTGGGACTTCTTATGCCATTAGCACCCTGATCGATTTATCTGCTTGTTACCCAAATACTCACTGGTACTGGATTGTGGGCTTGGATACTTTCCAAACCTTACCTCATTGGTACCGTGGACACGAACTAGCACAAATGTGTGATTGGTTAATCGCACCCCGACTGCTAGGTGGTGAGACTATAACTCAAAGCGAGTTAATCTGCAAGCAAGTTGAAGAACAACTAAGCCAACACTCACTAACCATTCATTGGCAATTCCTGAATATACCTTTAGTAGGAGTTTCGTCAAGTCTAATTCGGAAATTTTGCCGTGCTCACCACTCAATTCGTTATCTAGTCCCGGAATCAGTCAGATCTTATATTGCCAACAATAATCTTTACTCCAAATAAATCTGAATAAATTATGTGTTTTTTTATTGATCTAACACTTTATGGTTATAAGTGATCCCCCCCTTTGCGATATGATTGGGGTCAACGATATCAACATATAGGCATAAATACAGAGGGCAAGACACTGTGATTAGAGTTGCAATCAACGGTTTCGGGCGTATTGGACGTAACTTTGCGCGTTGCTGGGTGGGTAGAAAGAATAGCAATATCGACCTTGTAGCTATCAATGACACATCAGACCCTAGAACCAATGCTCACCTGCTAAAGTACGACTCGATGCTAGGGAAGTTAAAGGATGTTGACATTACTGCCGATGATAACTCCATCATCATTAACGGTAAAACCGTTAAGTGCGTATCCGATCGCAACCCAGAAAACTTGCCCTGGAAAGATTGGGGAATTGACCTAATTATCGAAGCAACAGGGGTATTTACCAGCAAAGAAGGAGCGCTCAAGCATGTGAATGCTGGAGCCAAGAAAGTTCTGATCACCGCTCCTGGTAAAAATGAGGATGGCACCTTTGTGGTTGGCGTGAATCATCATGACTATGACCACAACGTACACCACATTATCAGTAACGCCAGCTGTACTACCAACTGCTTGGCTCCTATTGCCAAAGTGTTGAACGACAAGTTCGGCATTATCAAAGGCACGATGACTACTACCCATAGCTACACAGGTGACCAGCGTTTACTAGACGCTTCTCACCGTGATTTGCGACGGGCAAGAGCCGCAGCCATCAACATTGTACCCACCTCCACTGGTGCAGCAAAAGCGGTGGCGCTGGTAATTCCAGAACTCAAAGGCAAGCTGAATGGCGTTGCCTTGCGTGTACCGACCCCGAACGTTTCAATGGTAGATTTCGTAGTTCAAGTTGAGAAGCGTACTATTACTGAAGAAGTTAATCAAGCCCTTAAAGATGCCTCTGAAGGTTCACTCAAAGGCATTTTGGACTACAGCGAACTACAACTAGTTTCGTCAGATTATCAAGGTACTGATGCCTCGTCAATTGTTGATGCTAGCTTGACTTTGGTTATGGGCAATGACCTAGTAAAAGTCATGGCTTGGTATGACAACGAGTGGGGCTACAGCCAACGAGTCTTGGATTTAGCTGAATTGGTAGCCGAGAAGTGGGTTTAATTAAAAAGTTAGGAGTTAGGAGTTAAGAGTTAGGAATTAAAACTCATAACTCCTAACTCTTGAAATGTTGAAATCCCTGGCTAAGAGTGAGAACTTGGTCGGGGAATTTTTTTTGTTCATCGTGCAATAGTATTGTTGAACCTGGTGTAATTCTGCCAACGATCGCAGCACCTTCACCAAGATGTTTCACTAAAGCTGATGCTGACTTTTGTGGTAAACACAGCACTAATTCAAAGTCTTCGCCGCCATATAGAGCATATTGGAGAGCTTGCTCTGGTGTCAGCCAATGGTTAAAAGCCATTGGTAAGCAAATTTGTCTGAGTTCTAAGACCGCGCCAACGCCGCTGGCGCGACAAATTTGGATGACAGCATCTGCTAAACCGTCACTGCTATCCATACCAGCAATGGGCATGGGGCATATGGCACTTGTACTGAGCGTACTTCGACTCCGCTCAGTACAAGTTCGCGTAGCGTCTTGTAGAGAAGGCGTTGGCGCAGCTTCTCGTAGAGAAGTATTGGGCATTAGGCATGGGGATGGCAAGATTTTCTCAAGGATCGGTAAGACATCTAATCGTGGCTGGGGACGCTGATGTGCAATGATTAGAGCCGTCTTCTCTTCGTCTTTGAGGTTTTGTCCTCGTTGGGGATGCAAGAGCAATTCTAAGCCAGCGTGGGAAGCTCCGTGAACACCTGTAACGACGATCGCATCGCCGATAACAGCAGCAGAACGGCGGATAATTCGACTGGGGTGAACTTGACCAAAAGCGGTAATTGCCAAAGTAGTCACAGGCGATCGCACCACATCACCGCCGACAATTGGGGTATTGTACTTTTGCAGGCATTCTGTCATTCCCTGGTATAACTTTTCAACCCAATTCACACTCAAATCCCCAGGAAGTCCGAGTCCGACAGCGATCCCCAGTGGGGAAGCACCCATCGCTGCTAAGTCTGACAAGTTAGCAGCCGCCGCACGCCAACCTGCATCTTCTGGGGAAGTAGTTACGTTGCTAAAATGCACACCATCAACCAGCACATCTGTAGTGATGACTAAAGATTGTTCTGGTTCCGTCACCAATACTGCTGCATCATCACCAATCATTTCTGGGGGACAGAAACGGTGTAATCTTTCTAGAAGACCTTGTTCGCCAATATCTTTGATTTTAGTCATTGGTTATAGGGCATTGGGCATTAAAAAGTCAAAAGTCAAAAGTCAAAAGATTCTTTGGCATTGCTGAGTAGAAATATGAATTTGTATCACGCAGAGGCGCACAGACAAGTCGGAGCGGCGGCTTTTGCCGATCTGAACTTCGGTGGTCGCTCCAGAGTAAGAGTTGAGAAGAGTTGATTTTTAAATTTCATATTCAAATTCAGCAACACCGATTCTTTTCTTTTTAATGAGTGGCTTTTACCTTTTGACTTCCTGTTCCCCACTCCCCACTCCCTACTCTCCACTGCCCAAAGTTACGATAAAGTTATAGTCTAGGGGGATGTTGGAATGGTCTCTACACCAGTAACAAAGCTCACATTTGAAGAGTACTTAACTTATGATGATGGCAGTGGTTTTCACTACGAGCTAGTAGATGGCAGGCTGGAATTAATAAATCCCCCTACAATTCAACATTTCTTGATTGTCGCTTTTTTAGATACCGCATTCATAGCGGAAATTCAGCGCTTGAGTTTACCTTGGTTAACTTTTCGGGAAACTGGGACGAGGACAGGGAAAAATAAGTCTAGGTTAACTGACTTGTCTGTAGTGACGCAGGAGCAAGCAAGATAATTGATCAATCTATCAGCGGTCTTTGAGTCACCACCATTATTAGTTGTAGAGGTAGTCAGTCCAGATTCTATCAAGTGGGACTATCATTATAAGCGGTCTGAATATGCGGCGGTTGAAGTACCAGAATATTGGATTGTAGACCCACTAAAAGAAAAGATTTCTGTGCTGTGGCTGGAAGAAGGATTTTACGAAGAGACGGTGTTTACTGGCGACCAGCAAATTGTATCACGGACTTTTCCAGAAATGGCGATCGCAGTGAATCGGGTATTCAGCGCTGGTCATCTCAGTTAAAAAAGTGGGGACTGGTTACTGGGTATTGGGAGTGTTGTTAGCCCAAGCGGGGCGTTGAGCCAGTGCTCAGTTAGGAGTTAAGAATTATTCTCCTTGTCTCCCCAGTCCCCAGTCCCTCATCTTTACCTACGCTGCTTGCGGTTCAACGAGATTTTCTATTCCTTGGACTACTGTTGCTGATTCAATTTTGTCACCAGCCTTGAGTTGATCCAAAACTTCTTTGCCTTCAGTGAGATAGCCAAAAACGGCATAGCGGCCATCTAATAGGTTCCGTCCGGCGGGAGTCAGTTCTGGTTCAAAGAGAAAGAAGAAAAATTGCGAAGAACCTCCATTCACTTCACTTTCGGGACGAGCCATAACTACTGCGCCAAAAGCAGAAAAAGGTAGAACTGGCATATCAATGTAACGGCCAGCTTCTTCTAAGGTAATGCCATAGGTAGGCTCCTTATCACCTTCAACCAAGATTTCTAAAGGGATAGCGCGGTATTTGCCTGTATTCGGGTCAATGAAACCTACTTCTTTTCCAGCTGGGTCTCCAGTTTGCAGAAAGTAAGATTCTTCAGAACGGGTAAATTCTAAGCCATTATAAAAACCCCTCTGCACTAAATCTATAAAATTACCAGCAGTCACAGGAGCGCTGTAACCATCTACTACAAGAGTGAGGTTGCCTTTGTTGGTTTTTAATTCCACAGTGGCACGACCTTTAAGTTGTGGCAGGTTACTATACTCAGCAGGCACTTCAAAAGGAAATTCCTTTACCATCGACTCTTCTAGCTGAGTGATGAGATTCAGCAGTTTAGTTCTCTGTTGCAAAATTTCTTGTTTATCTTTGCTGTTCGCCAATTCTTGTAGGTTAACCACACCAGATTTCAACTCGTTAATCCAAGCTTCTGCTTGGGGTTGGCGTTCTTGGGGAACACTTGCTAGGATTTGGGAGGGTTTATCGAGAATGCGAGATGCTTGGCTGATATCTTTGGAAACAGCACCCCAGCGCCGATTTGCCCGCAGCTGGCTAGAAATGTCCTCTAAGCTGGCTTGTAGTTGCCGTACAGGTTTGTTATCTATCGGGAGTGCATACCGCAACAAAGCATTACCGTCGGTAATTGCGTTGCCAGCTGGCAGCGCGGCGCTACTAGAGGGAGTCCACCCAGCTGTAGTTATGCCTAAAAATATTGTTACCAGCAGTATTGCCATTAGGCTGTTCTTCAGCCAGGATTTTAATAAGTTAAGCATGGAATAACTCAAATGCAGCATTGATATTGTTGACTGGACGTAACCCATCAATAATCTTCCCACAGTAGGAGTGCCCATTGCCCAGTGCTGAGTTTTGAGTAAAAAAATGGGGGAGTGGGGAGATGAGGGAATGTGGGGAGATTAGAAAACAGCTTCCTAATCTTTCCACATCTCCCATCCCTCCCACACTCCCTGTTTGCCCCATGCCCTATCCCTAATGACTAAATAGCTAATAATGGATGACTAATTACTCCGCTTGAAGGGTACAATAAATGCCGATTGTCTTCCAAAACTTGAAAGTTTCATGATCTCCAGCAACGATTTTCGACCTGGTGTCTCAATTGTATTAGATGGATCTGTATGGCGAGTGGTGGAATTCCTCCACGTTAAGCCAGGAAAAGGTTCTGCCTTTGTACGAACCAAACTGAAAAATGTTCAGAATGGGAGTGTGGTGGAAAAAACCTTCCGGGCAGGGGAAACAGTACCCCAAGCCACTTTAGAAAAAAGCACAATGCAGCATACCTATAAAGAAGGCGATGAGTTTGTCTTTATGGATATGGAAACCTATGAAGAAGGCAGATTGAGTGCATCACAAATTGGCGATCGCGTAAAATATCTCAAAGAAGGTATGGAAGCTAACGTCATTCGTTGGGGTGAACAAGTTCTAGAAGTGGAACTGCCCAACTCTGTGGTTTTAGAAGTGGTGCAAACAGATCCAGGCGTAAAAGGTGACACTGCTACAGGTGGTACTAAGCCAGCTACTCTTGAAACTGGTGCAACTGTGATGGTTCCCTTGTTTATTTCCCAAGGAGAACGCATCAAAATTGATACCCGTGATGATAAATATTTAGGCAGGGAATAAGTTTGGATTTCAATCTCAAACAAATCCCGATTTCAATCCCTATTTAGGGATTAAATCCCTGCCACACTTAAAAATGCTAATTTACGGATAGGTCGAGGTAATAAAAACTGTGCCATTGGACTTTAATGAAATCCGCCAACTACTGGCAACTATTGCACAAACTGACATTGCAGAAGTCACGCTCAAAAGCGATGACTTTGAACTAACAGTTCGTAAAGCTGTGAGCATCAGCAATCATATGTTGTCGGTAGGTCAAGCGACCTTAGGCGGTGTGGTAGGTTCGGGCTTGTCATCGGGTTTACCTACGGCAAACCAGGTGGCTACAAGTCAGGTAACAGAGGTGGCGACAGGTCGCTTGTTTGAGAATACTGCAACTGGAACGCAATTACAGCTGTCAGTCAATCCCCCCTCAACCATTGACCAGAGATTAGTAGAGGTGCCTTCTCCTATGGTGGGAACATTTTATCGCGCTCCTGCACCGGGTGAAGCACCATTCGTGGAAGTGGGCGATCGCGTCCGCAAAGGTCAAACAGTCTGTATCATTGAGGCTATGAAGCTGATGAATGAAATCGAAGCCGAAGTCTCCGGGCAAGTGATGGAAATTCTCCTCCAAAATGGCGATCCAGTAGAATATGGTCAACCTTTGATGCGAATTAACCCTGATTAAGTATTAATCTATATTTATGAAGTGAGTCATTGTTAAAACTTTCAATCCTTGCGGGTTAATCCTGATGAAACAAACGTTGCCTTTACCACCAGAAGTGGTGCAACAAGTAGCTGAATACTTCGGCCTGTTAAGTGAGCCAATGCGCCTACGGCTGCTACACTTACTGCGGGATGAAGAGAAATGCGTGCAAGAGTTGGTAGAGGCAACACAGACTTCTCAGGCAAATGTGTCAAAGCACCTGAAGATAATGTGGCAAGCAGGAATCCTTAGCCGCCGCAGTGAAGGAACTTGCGCCTATTACAGGGTAGAAGATCAAATGATTTTTGAGTTGTGTAATCGGGTTTGCGATCGCCTCGCCACAAGGTTAGAACAGCAAGCCCGTAATTTTCGCATTTTGAATACCAAGCTGTAAGTCAGTTGTCATTTGTCATTTGTCCTTCGTCGTTTGTCCTTTGTCTAAAACTAATGACCAATGACTAATGACTAATGACTAAAGCGGATAGTTTTTCTCGAAGCTTTCACGAGTTAGTGGTTGTTGTAACTCTATACCCTCACCGCCCAAAACATCCAAAGGTTTACCATTCACGTCAATGTACACTTTGGCTTTTGGATTTAAAGTTGTCGCAGTATAAACAACTTGTCCCACACGACCTATCATTGAGGCACTACCGCCACCGCTGGTAAATTGTTCAGATAAATTAACGCGAACTTCATCATTTTCTGCGTTCAGCCCCAATAATTTGGTTCCCTTGGGAATAGTTGTAGAATCTGTCCCTTCTGTTGGGCCTGCTAACAAGCTTTGGAAAGCTGCTTCTAAAGCTTGGTTGGGTCGTACAGCTGCTACCCTCACAGGCTGGGGAACCAAAGCAATATTTTTATCCTTTGGTCTCAGCCAATAAACGTTAGCAGTTTGCTCATTACCTTGCTGCGTAGTTGATGACTGTGCTGGCTGATCAACACGTTGAGAGGGTTTTGACGGTGTAGGAGTATTATTAGATTGTGCAGTTAACCAAGCCACACCGCCACCTACCGCTACAACTGCTGCTGTGACAGCTGCAATTACACCTGAAGAAATACGATTAGATCCTTGTTGGTCTTTCATGTTCAAAACCTTCCTGACTGAGGGCTGAGATGGTAGTTATGTGAGGAGCAGCCTGGTTAAAGACGATACTTACAAGTGGAGAGTTTCCTACAATTTAGAGGAGGCTTAGTGCCTCGAAATCCGATTATTTTTAATCCTGCAAGTCCCTAATTCAATTTTAGAATTTGCACTTCTAGTCCGTCACTGTCCAATTATGTAAATTTTGGGAAGTGGGGAGATGAAGGAGTGCGGGGAGTGTGGGGGGAAAGAGAATTTATGCCCCCCTCTCTTCCCACACCTCCCACACTTCCAGCTTGCCCTATGCCCTATGCCCCATACCTATTGCCTCTTCAACCCACTGTTTGAGTGTGGTTGTCAGTTCATCAATGGCGATTTCTTGGGATTTACGGGTTGCTCTTTCTACAACTTCGACTTTGCCGTTGGCGATCGCTCGTCCGGTTACAATTCTGTATGGGATGCCTATCAAGTCTGCATCTTTGAATTTGACTCCGGCTCGTTCGTCGCGGTCATCGAGTAAGGTTTCAATTCCGGCTTGATTGAGTTGGGTGTAAAGTTTTTGGGCGATTTCGACTTGTTGAGCATCATTAATGTTAGGAATTGTGACGATCGCGTGATAAGGTGCGATCGCTACTGGCCAAATAATTCCGTCTTTGTCGTAAGATTGCTCTACGGCAGCTTGGGCTAAACGCGATACCCCTACACCAAAACAACCCATGACTAGCGGTTTTTCTTCACCCTGTTCATTGGTATAAGTTGCTCCCATTGCTTGGGAATATTTAGTGCCTAATTGGAATATGTGACCTGCTTCAATTCCCCTGGCGCTTTGTAACAGTTGTTCTGGGTTGTGGACGGCGCGATCGCCTGGTCTAGCTTTCCGCACATCTACTACACGTTCTGGTAACTTAAATTGCTCACCCCAGTTAGCACCAACTACGTGATAGCCAGTTTCATTCGCCCCTGTGACAAAGTTTTTTAAATCAACGGCTGTTTGATCCACCAAACGCAAAAACTTGGGATGGATTTGTTTATTGGCGATAATATACTCATCTGCGATGTCTGGTGCTATGTAGCCTAAAGGCAGAGATTTCGCTGTCCATGTTTGCTGCGCTTCAGAATTCGGTACGCTCAAATTAATAATAGTTGTAGCACCATACAAAGGCGCTAATTTGGTCAATTCATTTTGCAATTTGACCTCATTAACTTCCTGATCGCCTCGGATGTTCACCAAAACCAACACCGTCATCCCATTGTTATAAACTGTTTGGTAAAGGACGTTTTTCACCACTTGGGTGGGAGAACATTTGAGTAGTTGACATACTGTTTCAATCGTTTCTGTTCCAGGTGTATCGCGTTTTTCGTAGGTTGTAAACCGTGAGGGTTCGATATCAGCTGGTAAAGAAACAGCCTTTTCTACGTTAGCGGCGTATTTACCATCCTCAGTGTAGAGAACCTCGTCTTCGCCAGCTTCCGCTAACACCATAAATTCTGTGGAACCAGAACCACCAATTGCACCAGAATCAGCTTCCACTGCGCGAAAGGCTAAACCAGAACGCCGCAACATATTGCTGTAGGCTTGATACATATCCTGGTAAGTTTTTTTGAGGCTAGCTTCATCGACGTGGAAAGAGTAGCCGTCTTTCATGATGAATTCTCGTCCGCGCATCAAACCAAAGCGGGGACGAATTTCATCGCGGAATTTGGTCTGAATTTGGTAGAGATGCAGAGGTAGTTGGCGATAGGAACGAATCATATCACGAGCGATCGTTGTGATCACTTCTTCATGAGTTGGGCCTAATCCTAATTGTTGATCGCGGCGGTCAATGAGGGAAAACATGATTCCCTCAGCTTTGGTGTAAGTATCCCAACGTCCCGATTCTTTCCATAAATTAGCGGGTTGTAATTGCGGTAAAAGACATTCTTGTGCGCCTGTAGCGTTCATTTCTTCGCGCACAATTTGGGAAACCTTTTGCAGTACCCGCCACATCAAGGGGAGATAAGCATAGACACCGCTACCGATGCGACGAATGTAACCTGCACGGAGTAATAATTTATGGCTAGGAATCTCAGCATCAGCTGGATCATCCCGGAGTGTAACGAATAACATTTGTGATAGTCGCATCGTTTATTACCTTTCCAAAATCGCTAAATTCTATGTCAACTAAAGTATGAATTATCAAGGATGAAGTAAAAAGGGACTGGGGATTGGGCATCGATGGGGCAAAGGGGAAAGGGGAAGGGGGAAAGGAAAGATCTCTCTTTTCCCTTTAACCTTTAACCTTTTCCCCTTGCGAAGCCATGTCCCCAATCCCTTCCCCACTCATTTCAGGAGAAAACAACCTTGTCTAATGTAATTTATCAAGCACAGCCACCTTTAGAATTTATTCCTCCAGCGTTCAACCCCTTATTTCTACGAGTTGTGCATTTGTTGTTACCCAGTTGGATCAACTGGCAAACACCTATTACCAAAATTGAAGCAGACAACGTAGAAGTTCTGGTAGATCTCTATCGCCAGTTCCAAGAGGGTAAGATCCGTTTTTTGCTGGCTTTTCGCCATCCTAAAACCGACGATCCCTTTGGTTTGGGCTACTTGCTGTCTCAACTCGTGCCAAAGGTAGCACGATCGCAAGGCACAGTGCTAGAACTTCCGATTCACGCTCATTTTATCTACGATCGCGGCATTCCTCTATGGGCTGGTTCTCACGTTGGCTGGATTATGTCTCAGTTGGGTGGTACTCCAATTCAGCGGGGTAAGGCTGACTGGACGGGGTTACGTTCCGCGCGTGACTTGTTTGCTAATGGGAAGTTTCCTATGGCTGCGGCGCCAGAAGGTGCTACCAATGGTTTGTCAGAGATTATCAGCCCCTTGGAACCTGGTATTGCCCAGTTAGGCTTTTGGTGTGCTGAGGATTTGCAAAAAGCTGGACGCGATCAACAGGTTTTAATTGTACCAGTTGGGATTAAGTATAGTTATGTTGATGCTCCTTGGGATGCGATCGCTAATCTTTTAAGTGAATTAGAAGCGGCTAGTGGTTTATCTGTGAATCCAGCACAATCAGGGAATGTTGCTGCTGTGGAAACGCTTTATCCGCGGTTATTAACTTTGGCGGAGCATTTACTTTCGCTGATGGAAATATTCTACACGCGTTTCTATCATCAAAAACTGCCAGATGCCAAGATTGTTGCTGAGCAAATTCCAGATAGAAATCAAGCATTAGCAGTTCGTTTACAAGCTTTGTTAAATGCAGCACTATTAATATCAGAACAGTATTTTGATTTACAGTCCAAAGGCTCTTTAACTGACCGCTGTCGGCGAGTAGAACAAGCTGGTTGGAATTATATATTTAGAGAAGAATTTAAGGATGTTAAAGGAGTATCTGCTGTTGAAAAAGCGTTGGGCGATCGCGTTGCTGAAGAAGCGAATGCGCGGATGTGGCACATGCGCTTAGTAGAAAGTTTTGTAGCGGTTTCTGGTAATTATATTAAAGAAAAACCAACAGTAGAAAGGTTTGCTGAAACAGCTCTAATTTTATGGAAAATGATTGCTAAAATTCAAGGCAATAAAGCTGTTCAGCGTCCGGTATTAGGCAAGGAAAAGATAAAAATTACTATTGGCGAACCAATATCTATTTCTGAGCGTTACCCAGCATATAAAGAGAATCGTTTGGGTGCTAGACAAGCTGTTGCTGATGTGACGAACGATTTGCAGCACGCGTTGGAAGGATTGATTTGAAACAAACAAAACAAGAAGACTGAATTTCGTGAGTTATCTATCCAGGTAATTCGCCAAAGCGTTCCCGATAACGCTGTAAAAGTTGTTCTGCTAATTCTCGCTGCTGTCGTTCCTGTTGGGCACGAATACTTTCCTGTTCTGCACGAATACTTGCTTGTTGTGCAAGTTCTTCTGGAGTGGGAAATCTATTCCCTTGCTCATCAAACCAGTATAGCCACTCGCGCTGCCATCCTTCATGGATACCTTGACCTCTAGCAATTCCCAAGCCTATTTCTGGCATCCATGTTGGTTCACCAGGCTGGCGCATATATTCGCCATTTTCTAAGCGATAAACTTCAAAAGGTTCATGTTTGTCACTCTGATAATAATCAGGGTTGTAAGTAACATAATACAATACACCTAATTGGGTATAAGCAACCATTTTTTTGTCGTATTCTCCCCCGTAAGTTTGGGAAACAACTTCCAATACCAATACAGGAGAAACGTTATTTTCTTCTAATAAAACATAGCTTAAGCGTCCCTTGGGATCATTCTTGCGGCGTGGTACTCCTATGCTGAGGAAACCATCAGGAATTATGGGAGTTCGCCGAATTTGACCTGTGCGGTCATAAATGCCCATATCAACCCCAAAAAACCAGTCCCATCGGTCTTGCCAAATTAAGGCTAAGATTGCTTTTAATAAGTTGGGAATCAGATTTTGTAGCTCATTATCCACAGGGGTATCGTCGGAGCAAGGTAACTCTTCTGAGGAAGGAAGATACTCAGGTGTGTTGTAGTCTAGCATGACGATTTATAGGGAAAATCCGTAAAAAAGTATTTGCTGACTTCACCTTCAAGAAGGATACCAATATCAGCATCAAATGGCAACAAAACAAAATTTTATTACTTATATTTATTACTTATATATATAGCATAATGCCATGTAAACATGGCATATAGACGTTAAGCGATCGCCTCTTACATACTAACCTGGAAACACCTGAGATAAATCCAGAACTAAATCAGGGAAAGATGGCAGGTTAACTGATTCATTTGGGAGATAAATAAACTTGCGACGATAACCAAATTTACCTTGTAAATCTTGATAAGGTTCGCTATAACATTCAAGATAATTATCTACTAAATTAAATATCCAATAGTCGAAAATACCAGCTTCGGCATAAAGAGATAATTTTACATCTTGATCGTATTTCAAAGTGGAATTAGAAATTTCAATTACCAGCAATACATCAGATGGGCTAGGATGAGCTTCTAAATAGTCATCAGGACGATTTCGCACAATGACTAGATCGGGTTCTGGTTCGCTGTCATCACCTATAATAATTGGTTCTTGTCCTCGAAGAATCGCCTGTTCTACAACCAGCTTGAATAACTCCCGATATAACCGAGTGCTGCAAACAGAGTGCGGTGTACCTTTAGCTGCCATCTGGACTATTTCACCCTTAATTAGCTCTACTCGGTCATTCACTTTAAAGAAGCCGAGTTCGGCCAGACGGTGATATTCAGCTATGGTAAAGCGTTTAGCAGTGGTAAGGCTCATAACAACTATGAGAATGCAGAGTTATTTTTATCTTAATGTAGTTTGGCAATAGCACTAAAAAAACAATACCAACGACAAATAGGGATAAAATTTTTACCCCTGCAAAGTTGTATATTATTTGAAGAATAGCTCAGAGAAAGCTATTAATTTTCAGTTAAATGACTTTCTAACAAAGATGCGATCGCCTCTGGATGAATATTCTTATATTTCTTTTTACCAAGTTGTAAAACACAGTTGGGAGCGCTGCTGCAACATTTTTGGCAACTGGTATGTTCAATGGTAACTTTGTCTAATAAACCGCGATCGCACAAAGTTTTTTCTAATTCTGATAATAAGCCTTTACCACCACGTTTGAGGCAACCCGACTTTTGGCACACCATAATTTTGGCTTTGGGTTCGAGTGGCAAACTTTGAATTGGACAAGTGCCAATTGGTATAATTTGATAGGCAGTAATTTTAATTTCACCTGTGTGCGAGTCTAACTGACTGTGAGCAAAAACGCGAATTTGCTCACCAGGAACTAACAATAAACTCAGAGAACGACGCAACTCTTTTGGCAATTTAATTTCCATAGTTCCATCTGGAACTGCCAACTGTAAATATTTATATTTTTTGGGTTCAGCACCAACAAAACCTAAAAACTGCCCTTCAAGGTTCAATTCTGATAACGTGAAATATTTCTTACCCATGATTGATTAAAAATAATAGGGAATAGGGAATGGGGAATAGGGAATGAGGAATAAAAAATGGGGATTGGGCATTAGTTATTCTCCCCCACTCCCTACTCCCCACTCTTGTTACGCGAGGCGTTTTGCTTCTACAGTTTGCGGTAAATTGGCTACATCTGGTAATTCACTAAATTCTAATTCCCAGCCATTTGCTAAGGTGAGAATCTTACCGTCATTGCCATCAGTTTGTTTGACTACTTCTTCTTCCAGGTCTTTTTTAGCAACGTAAACTACTAAAGTGCCGGCATCATTCACGCGTAACATTACTTTCATGAGATTCCTCAACAGATTCTAGTTCTTTTTTCTTACAGCCGACGACAATCCCTGTTTCTAAGAAATGCACAGCATAGATATAGGAACTTTGCAAATATGTGCCTATACTTGCTATGTAGCCAATATCTCCTTTTTTAGCTAAAACTTGGCCGACTTCTCTACCAGGAAAGGTACCATCGTTTTTAATTAGTTTACGAAGTCTGACTTTTTCACCAATTTCAAAAGCGGGTGGTAAGTCTAGCTCTAATTCATCGCGTTGCATGAGAATACCTCTGTTCTCTGGCCAAATTCAACACTTCTTCTGTCGTGAGGCTGCGTTTTTTCTGTACTGACTGATGGCGCACTGCGTCTAAAACTGACTGGGTTTCTTGTGAGTTTAAGAAAATTCCATACTGTTCTAGTAAGTTGGAAACTAAATGTCTTCCAGAATGTTTACCTACTACTAAGCGGCGTTCGCAACCCACTTCTTCGGGAGCAAATGGTTCGTAGGTGAGAGGGTTTTGCAGGACACCGTGAGCATGAATTCCGGATTCGTGGGCGAAGGTATTTTCACCAACGATCGCTTTCCAAGGTGGAACATCTGCACCTGAGGCGGCTGCAACTAGTTGAGACAGTTCTAACAAGCCAGAAGTCTCAATTCCTAAATCAACGCCGTAGATGCGTTTGATCGCCATGACAACTTCTTCTAGGGCTGCATTTCCCGCCCTTTCACCCAAGCCGTTGACTGTGGTATTCACAGATGTGGCTCCGGCTTTGATCCCAGCAAGGGCGTTAGCAGTTGCTAGACCAAAATCATTGTGGGTGTGGATTTCGAGGGGAATTGTCAAAGCGGAAACAAGTTGCTTGACCTTTGTGTAGGTGGTGAAGGGGTCGAGGACTCCCACAGTGTCGCAGAAGCGGAAGCGAGATGCACCCCACTCTTGGGCGGAAAGCGCTACATCTAAGAGGAAGCTTTCATCAGCTCTAGAAGAATCTTCTCCCCCAACTGCTACCCAAAGACCGCGATCGACGGCGAAGCTGATGGAGTCTTTGAGTTTTTGTAGACTTACCCGCCACTGACCATGAAATTTAGTGGCAATTTGGATACCAGAGACGGGGATGGCAATATGCACTCGGTTGAGACCGCAGGCCATGGAAGCTTTAATATCTGAGATGACAGCGCGGTTCCACCCCAAGAGTTTTGCTTGCAAACCCAAGTCAGAAATTACGGAAATTGCCTGTGTTTCTTCGCCACCCATTGCTGGTATCCCGACTTCTAATTCGGGGATACCTATGGCATCGAGAAACTTGGCGATCGCTACTTTTTCTTTTATGTTGAAAGCAACACCCGCCGCTTGTTCACCATCACGCAATGTAGTGTCATTAATTATGATTTGATTCATTGCAAATATCCCTCTCTTGGAAGTATTCTCAATATCCTTTCTATCTACAATTCCCAGTGATGGTAAATGCTAAAAATATCACAATACATATGCAGGATACATGATCCTCAATTATTGCTCAATTATCAACATCACATCTGTATGGCAAGGAACCAAAAATTGGTATAATTTACTAATCTTTTTTACCGAGGTCAATTGTCATTTGTTCAAGTAGCAAATAACAAACATAGCTATTAGCAAATCCGGAAAAAAGTAAAACACAGAATCCAGCGATTAATGTAGTAATCATCTCAGGAACCTCAGATTTTTTAGAGTATTAGTGTGTAGTTTAACTCCAGTACAAATTAGTTAACTTTGTTCTGCTAACCAGTCAAAAATCCGTTCTAACTGTTCCAAGTTAACTAAACCATACTGCCAGAGAAGCATCGGTAACGGGCCATTTTGAAACTCACGGTGTCGTAGCGCTACAGCAATATCAGCATTTGAAAGTTCAAGTTCATGGTGCAAAAAATTGATCAGTTGAATATCTCTGTTACGAGTTGGCATAGTTGAACTTTCAATTTCTTCAGTTGGGAAAGATTTAAAAATTAGAAATTCCTATCTGGGGCATGGGCTATGGGGTAAGAAATCTTGGAATATTAACTTGATAGTTACTTCTGCCATGCTGTAGGAATTCATCTCAGTTTGCAATAGAATTTGCTAGCAGACAGTAACTTCAACTTCTAAACCTCTTCAATATTTATGCATCCCTATAAAGAGCTATGCTTGTGTGATGAATTCAAGATTAATATTGTCTAGATTAGCTCTTTCAACAATATTTACGAATCAATATTCATCACTATATTGCCAGCAACGCTCTAACCACTCGACTAATTCGTGACGAGAAGCGAGAAATTGCATAACCGTACTCCGAATTAGAATCGCTTCTAGCAAATTGTTGACTTGCACCCGTAAAGAACCATCCGGAAGACAGGAACTCTTAATTTTTAATTCTTGCAAACGGTGATAGATTCGCCAGCGATCGCTCAAAGGAATCTGCAAAACTTGTTCGCCTAAAGTATCATTTGTCATTTCTCTTTTGTCCTTTGTCATTTGTTATTTGTCGGTTATCATTTGTCAGTTGTTCTTAAATGACCAATGACTAATGACCAATAACTACTTAGTCTTGACTCCTGATTCCTGAGTTCTGACTTCTAAAGCTTGCAGTTGTTTTTCGAGTTGTTCGATGCGCGAGAGTAAAGAACGAATCACCGTTGCTTCTACGTCGGGTAGCTTTCCATGTTCTAAAGGAGAAAGGCTGGCGCTTTGATTGCGAGAAATAATTCGGCCGGGAACTCCCACCACAGTACAATCGCTGGGTACATTCCGCAAAACAATGGAACCCGCGCCAATGCGAACGCGATCGCCAATTTGCAGATTACCCAAAACTTTCGCACCCGCACCCACCACAACATTTTTACCGACTGTGGGATGACGCTTACCGCTTTCTTTACCAGTTCCGCCAAGGGTGACGCCTTGATAAATCAGCGTATAGTCTCCGACGATCGCAGTTTCCCCAATCACAACTCCCATTCCGTGGTCGATAAATACACCCTGACCAATCTCTGCACCTGGGTGAATTTCAATTCCGGTTAAAAATCGTCCCAAGTGAGAAATTAAGCGGGGAATAAAACCCACTCCTCGACAATGTAACCAGTGAGCAACACGATGCAAACACAGTGCGTGCAATCCAGGATAGCAAAACACCACCTCTAGCCAATTGCGTGCTGCTGGATCGCGCTCAAAGATAATGCGAAAATCACTCAATAATGGCTCAAAAAAACCTCCAGAGAGTAATGTTTTGAGCAAGGATTTCTGTTTTGAATCCTGTATTTTCTGAGTTTGAGAATTCGTAACTCTGTCTAAGGACTGTTGCATCGCTACTGTCTATCTGGTTAAAAGAGCCATGTGCTATTTTTATGCTTATATCAGGCCACTTCCAACTCGATAGTTAACCCAATGTTGATTGGATTTATTGGATTTATTAAGGTTGTACTCAAACGCCGAAACCCCCACTTAAGATAAACTTAAAATTTCTCTGGGGGTAGGGGTACTAGTATTTAACGATAGGGGTACTGGTATTTTTAGGGCAGGGTTTAAGAATTTCTGTACTCGCTACAAGAAACTTTACCTGTAAGACTTTACAAAGATTTATGCAATATATTTTGCGATTTATTAAGCTGTACTCAAATGCACTCAAATATGGTTTAGATAAGGATAAAAGTGAAAATTCTGTATATCGTATTACTATTATTATCTTATTATTTGGTTAGGCGAAAAACAAGTTTCTTTATTTTCTTTTAGGATTTGCTGTCTGTATGTATATATACGTTTTCAAATATCGCTATCGCTCATAAGAGATGTTTTCTTATTATATAGATGTGTGGAAAAAAGCAACACAAAATCTTAGAACAGTGTAATAAGTAGATATTCTCATACCAGTTAAATAATAATAGGGTTTCCAAATAAAAAAACATTCAACTCTTCTTGTAGGGTGGGCGTCTCGCCCGCCCGTAACAAAGGGCGGACAAGATGTCCACCCCACAAGTAGTAGTAATTTATTTCTGAGTAATCGTTAACTGGCTGCTGTAGGACAGCACAGCTGTGCTGTCCTACCCACAAAACTTGCAGAGGTGGATTAATCTAGTTCAAATACTCGTTAATCCAGTTCAGAGGTGGATTCATCCAGTTCAAATACTTATTAATCCAGTTCAGAAGTGGATTCATCCAGTTCAAATACTCGTTAATCCAGTTCAGAGGTGGATTCATCCAGTTCAAATACTCGTTAATCCAGTTCAGAGGTGGATGAACAAAGTAAGGGCGTACATTTGTACGCCCTGACAGCAAATGTATTTATAGTGCTTCTGTGTTGAGTTCAATAAAGACCTAACCCCCAACCCCTTCCCTATAAGGGAAGGGGAGTAAGATTCAAAGCCTCTCTCCTTTTAGGAGAGAGGTTTGGAGAGAGGTCAGAGGATATTGCATACAAACGAGAAGTCCTATATTGCAAAGATTTTTGAAAAAGATACCAGACTCACCGACGAGTATAAACTTATCAAGATACCGGAGTTTTTGCAGATCTACCTTTACCAATAGCCTTAAAGCGTTCGCCTAACTGTTCAGCAACAGTTTTTAAACCTGGAGTCTTTTTCGATGCAGTCTTGACGTAATCATAAACAGTTAAACTGCCAGTCATAGCTTCACTACCGACAGCCATTAGGGTATCATCTACCTGTTCAGTGAGTTGCTGCATAGAGATTAAAAGTTCGGTGAGTGCAGAGGCTAATTGATAATCCCGAACAAGTTCATCAACGTCAAAAGTCGCTGGCAGAATTTCGCGGTTAGACTGAGCAGCAGTGATGCTATTGTTTACAAAGGCGAGGCTTTTATCGCCCATTTTGACTAACTTGCGTCGTTCGTCAGCACTGAGAGTAACTAAAAAGGGTAGCTTTTGTTGGACTTTCTGTAGCGCGGCTTTAATTTCCTGGATATCTTGTGGCGAAAGGGAGCCTGTAATATTTTGATAAGCCATCGTATATTTACCTTGGGAGTTATGATGGTGAAGTAGCAATAGTAGCTAAGTATATAATTCCCATTGGTAAGAGCGATCGCACATCATAACCTATTTATTTATCTGTTTTAGAAAATTTGTAGGTTGGGTTGAACTTTAGTGTTACCCAACAAAGCCCTGAAAATGTTGGGTTTCGTTCCTCAACCCAACCTACACCGAAGCTTATCACAAAACATAATTACGAATTACGAATTACGAATTACGAATTACGAATTATTTAAAATGCTCACCCCAAAAGTCTCTGCGTGGGTTAAAAAACCGCACAAGTTCGCCAGTTTGCCAATTAATTGACCCTAAATCCGTCCCTTTTTGCAGGTTACAGAAAATACAGGCATAGCAGAGATTATCTGCTGTTGTAGCGCCGCCGTGTTTGACGCTGATGATATGGTCAACTTGACAACCCGACGATCTATCTACTTCGGAGACAAGACAGTACTCGCAAATATGCTCGGCGCGATCGGCAACTAAACGCCGCAGTTCTGCATTAATATATGGACGAGGCATTTTGAATACTTACTTAGGGTTAACGTACTGACGAGCTTTTGCTTTTGCTAAAGTCATAATATGCTCTAGCGTGAGGAAATGATCTAACTCTCGCTGGTCACTTCCAGTAAGACCTTCAGTTTTTGCGCGGTAAACGAGATCCTCTAAACGGTCTTTGGCTGCATCCGAGAGTTTGAAATCGATAACACTTTGCGGAGTGGTTCCAGCAGCAATAAACTCTATAATTTCGTCGTAGACTTTGGTAGTATTTACAGATGTAGTCATGAGATTATCTCTTTTTATTTAATTTTACTGATTTACATGCGATCGGTCATAAAGACCTCATGTAGAGACGCGATTCATCGCGTCTGAAAGGCACGTTAAAGAGACGCGATAAATCGCCGTCTCTACAGAAAATATTCTCGTCAACTATTCCTTTTTATGATTAATCACTACTCTATGCAACTTCCAAAGATTTTCCTAGCGTTTTAGGCTCCGGTAGAGGTTCGCCATCAGCCAAAGATGATTCAATCAACATTTCTAAAACTTCCTGAGCATTTTTCAAAGCTTCTTCATAAGTCTCTCCGTGAGTGCAAGGCTGCATTATATCTGTAAACTCAGGTAAGAAAACTACATAACATTGGTCTTCTTCTGACCATTGAATCACGATTGTATATTTCATATTTATTCATAAGCTTCTCGTCGATGAGCAATAGCGAATATACCTGGCGATTAGAACGCGGCTATACAAACCAAGTCCGCCTGCGCGGACTCAAAGAATTTGAAACCCACGAAGGTGGGTTTTGTCTGTATAGCCGCGAATTCCATTCGCCAGGGCTTCTATACATCAAACCGAACCATTCTCCAGTTTTTTACCCGACCTTCAGCAATATCTTTTTTACCCCTTTCAAAGGATTCAATAAATCCAGGGATATTAAGCAACTCTTGGGTAGCATCTTCACTCTCTTTATCTGCGAGATACGCTAAAAAGTCAGCAACCAGTTCTAGGCGTTCAGAAGATAATCCATCTAGATATTGGTTGATTTGCTGACGAACTTCTGTATTGTTCATATTTTTAGCCAATCTTTTATTCTTAACTTTGAGAATCTTGCTTGTTTTTATTTGCTTGCTCAATGCGTTGCCTAATTGCTTCTTCTGCAATGCGAATATTTTCTTCAATTGGCGTACCGTCTTCAGCTACCATTGGCCCGTACCATGTTGCTTCCGAGTCAGGAGGATTACGGCGACTAAACAAGACACGAATAGCCTCATCATCATCTCGATGTGCAAGTATATAAGCTGTCAGTTCTTTGTTAGTCATTGCTTCAAAGTTCGGTTTCATTTAAAAACCTCCAGAGTCCACTAGGGGGTACGATAATTTCAATATTCTCGCCTGCCAAAATATACACATCTTTAGTTTGGATTTGAAAACGAAACAGGTGGATATCTTTGTAAGTGTTTGATAACATTTGGCAGACTCGCACACAGGCTTGTGCTTGTTCATTGGTTGGGTTTATTGTCTGTTCCTCAATTGTGACATGGATAATATTAAGCTTTTTGGCATATACTCAGCTTACATTTACCCTTCCAACTGCTTTAACTTCTTCTGAGCAAATTCCCGCACTTGCTCATCTGGGTCATTCTCGGCGCGATCGCGCAACAGTGTTAAAGTCTGGGGATGCTGAGGAAATTGCTTGATAATTATCTCTAGTGCAATGCGCCGAGGGTTAGGTTTAAAGAAAGAATCATGGCTATCCTTAAAGGGGTCATTAACAGCGCACTGGTAGTAGATATCAAACAAATCAGCGTGATATTTAAAGTGTTTAGCTAATTCTTGGACTGCTGCACGTCGCACATTTTCGTGCTTATCCTGGGTAGCGCGTTCTTTGAGGATGAATTTGGTATCGGGGTCATCTTTGAAGTTGTTCGCTAATTCTTGGATTGCTGCACCTCGCACATCTTTGTCATCATCCTGGGCAGCGCGTTCTTTGAGGATGGATTTGGTATCGGGGTCATCTTTGAAGTTTTTCGCTAATTCT